>JACRDA010000295.1 GCA_016212965.1 Myxococcales bacterium | reverse complement strand
GACCGGCGGACTCCAACGCATCATCGCGGGCACCTCATGAGGTGACGAGATCATGGCTCGCATGTCTTGTCGATCCCCCTGCGCGCCCTCGTTGCCAAGCGATCGAATTTGCTATGGAATCAAGCTGATCGGCGCTCTAGGAGCCGTTCGTCTCCTCAGAAGCCCGCGTTCACGAGCACCATGAACGGCAGCTTGTTGCCGTAGGCGACGTTGATGGCGCCGATCTGCAGGCCGGTGAGCTCGCGCGCGACGTTGATGGCGCCGATCTGCAGGCCCTTGACGTCCCGGGCCACGTTGACGGCCGACAGCTGCAGGCCCTCGAGGTCCTCGGCGTAGTTGAAGAGGGGCGCGATCTGGACGCCCGACGTGTCGCCGCCCTGGTTCGCGAGCCCGGCGAGCTGCACGCCCTCGACCCGGTGCTGCACCGAGGCGATGGTGGCGGAGGTGAGCCAGCCGGCGAAGTTCTGAGCGCGCACACCGCCCGCGAGGACGACGCCGCGCGTGCGCGCGTCGGGGAACTCCGTCCACACCTGGATCTCGCAGTTGTAGCCGCACGAGCCGCCGCTCGTCGGGATGGTCTGGTTGTCAAAGACGATGAGCGAGATCTGTAGCCCCGAGAACTCGTGGAGCACGTTGACGGCGAAGGTCGAGATCTGGATGCCGTCGAGGCTCTCGTCGGCGCCCGCCAAGAGGGGCGCGATCTGAACGGCGCTGCCCGACCCCACGAGCGCGACCGGGGCCACTTGCAGCAGGGCGCCCGGCTTCTTCGCGTAGAGCCCCCCGGCGCCGAGCTGCAGGCCGTCGAAGCGGCCGCTCACCTCCTCGTAGATCGCCGCGACGTGCAGGCCGCCGCCGCTTCCGCCGCAGTAGCTGCCGCCGCCGGCGACGATGCCGTAGCAGTCGCCCTCGTTGTAGTTGAGGATGCCGGCGAGCTGGATGCCGCCGGCGGCCTTGCCCGTCCAGTTGGCGATCGCGCTCACCTGCACGCCGCCCATGTTCTCGGTCTCGTGGTTCAGGATCGCGCCGAGCTCGACGCCGTAGGTCGAGCGCGAGCGCCCGTAGAGGATGTTGAGGCCGAGGCCGCCCACCACCATCGGATCGAGCGGAGGCAGCGCCACCGGTGTCACGAGCGCGAGGGAGAGCGGCGTGTAGCTCGCCGACTCCTCGGCCGGTGGCGGGGCAGGGGATGGCAGGGGCTCGCTCGCGCGTGCCCCCGACGGCGTGCCGACCGAGGCTGCGAGCGCAACGGCGATGACCGGGAGGCATCGCACCATGCGTCATGCGTACCATGGCGCGACGCGCCTCTCACGCGTTCCGGCGACGCCACGCGCACGCCGCACTGGCCGTTACGTCGCGTCGGGTGGGCTCGCGGCGTTGCCGGGACGCGCTACCTTGCGGGCGTGAAGCTCCTGTCCGATCTCCGCAGCGAGCACGTGCTCATCGAGCGGCTCGTGGGCTCGCTCCAGACCTTCGCGGCGGCGCGCGCCTCGGGCGCGGTCGATCCGGCGGCGGGCGCAGCCTACGTGGCCTTCTTCCGACTGTACGCCGGGCGCTACCATCACGCGCGCGAGGAGGGCGTGCTCTTCACCGCGCTCGTACGCGAGGCCGAGGTGCCCGGTGACCGCGGCCCGCTCGCGGCGCTCGCGGCCGATCACGCCGCGCTCGAGGTGCTGCTCGCGGCGATGGAGCCCGCCCTCACGGGCTCCGAGCCCGGGGCGGCCCCGGGTGACCTCGTCCTCTGCGCGCGGCAGCACGGGGCCATGCTCCTGCACCACATCGACGCCGAGAACGACGTGCTCTTCGTGGAGAGCGAGGCGCGCCTCGCGCAGGCGTCCGTCGCGGAGCTCCCGACGCGTGAGCCCGACGCCGAGGAGGCCGCGGCCCGCGATGCCGGCGCCGCGCTCGTCGACCGCTACCCGCCGAGCGACATCCCGGGGCTCTGGCGCGGGGCGGGCTGCGTGGCGTGCCCGGCCTACGGCGAGCGCTGCGGCGGCATCGAGCGCGAGTGGTGGAGCGAGCTCGACTGGCAGGACTTCCACGATCGCGCGCACTGACGCGGTGCGAGCCGGGGCCGGGTGCGGGCGCGCGCTTCGGTTGCCGCCGGGCGCGCTGCAGCGCAGGCTCCGCCGTCATGCGCCGCGCCTTCTCGGTGTCCATCTTCTGTCGCCATGCGGGGGCCGTGCTCCTCGTGCGCCACCGTCGCCTCGGCACGGGGCTCCCGGTCGGTGGCGAGGTCGAGCCGGGCGAGACGCCCCTCGAGGCGGCGCACCGCGAGACGCGGGAGGAGACGGGGCTCGTGGCGCGCTTCCCGGCTGCGGCGCCGGAGCTCGCGGTCGCCGGCACACCGCCGGGCCTGCTCGCCTACGAGGAGCACGCAGCGGGCCAGAAGGGCCTGCACATGAACTTCTGCTTCGTCGCCGACGTCGACGGGCGCGAGCTCGCGCCGTGCGACGAGTACCTGGAGCACCGCTGGGTGACCGATGCCGCCGGGCTCGCGCCCTGCCCCGACAACGTGCGCGCGCTCGTGCCGCGCGCCCTCGCCGCGCCGACCGCAGCCGATCGGTGACGTCCCTCAGGGCAGCGTGCCGGGGGTCGGCGGCAGGAACAGGCTCGAGACGAAGTTCGCGCGCGTCGTGACCACGTACTCGGCCACGGGCTCGCCGGTCGCGGCGATCGACGCCGTGATCGTGGCGGGGCCGACCGGCAGGTTGACGAAGACCGCGAAGCCCGAGACACCGGTCGCGGTCGCCGCGGTGTCGAGCGCACCGCCGAGGTCGTAGCCGAGCACCGTGCTGCCGTCGGCGGTGTCGACCGCGAGCGCGATCTCGTTGCCCGGCTGGCGGTGGCAGTCGAGCACCGTGACCGCGACCTGCGCGCGCGCGGGGTCGCGCGTCAGGCCCGCCTGCGAGAGGTAGGCGTCGTAGGTCGTGAGGTTGATCTCGCCGAAGCTGTGGTCGTTCACATCGCTGACGAGCGGGGGCAGGTAGTGGACCAGATCGCCGATCAGGCTGCCGCCCGTCACCTCGAGGTAGCCGTCGAAGCCGACCGCAGCGATGGGCAAGGTGAGCGAGTAGCGGCCGTCGGTCGCCGTCACGGTTTCGTCGAGCGGCGTCGTGCAGACGGCGTCGCCCTTCGCGCAGGCGCGCACGGTGATGCCCGAGAGCGGGGTGGCGCCCGGGACCAGGCTCAGGTTGCCCGCGACCTGCAGCGAGCTCACGGACGCCGTCGGCCACGACACGGAGCCCACGCAGCCGAAGGGCGTGGCGTCACCGCCCGAGCCGCCCGTTCCGCCCGAGCTCGAGGTGGTGCTCGAGCTCGTGGTGCCACCCGTGCCGCCGGTGCCGGCGGTCTCTTGGTCGTCGGAGCAGGCGAGGAGCGCGCAGAGCGCGACGCCGAAGGGGATGGTTCCTGACCTCATGTCCCGAGCCTACGAGCGCCGGGCGCGCGGCACAACGAGCCGCGCGCCGTCCCATCCCGGCGGCCGCTCAGCGCGTGGCCTGCAGGGCTCGCACCCGCGCGGGGACCCGCGCATCCTTGGCGCGGTAGGTACCGACGCTGCCGACGCTCACGATGCCGCGGTCGCGCATGAGCACGAAGGGGCGCTCGTCGAAGGTGAGGTTGCCGTGGCCGTCGTGCTCGATCACCTCGACCTTGCCCAGGCCGTAGCCCATCGGTCCGCGCGCGTAGTAGTGCACCTGCACGAAGTGGCCGCTCGAGCGCTCGGTGCCGAGGATGAACTCCTCCGGCCCGTAGCCGTTCGTGATGTCCGCGCTGAGCGCCCCGCCGGACGGCAACGCGCGGCTCCCGTAGTAGGCGTGGCCGCCCTCCTGGTCGTAGACGTGCAAATCCACGTCGTTGCTGTCGCTCTCCCACGAGAGCACGAAGCGGAGCGACGCGCCCTCGGCGAGCGGGACACCCTCCTCCGCGAGCGCCGCCAGCACTTCTTCGCGCCGCTCGGGCTGCGTCCGCAGGTAGGCCGCGGCGACGAGACCGAGGTCGTTCTTCAGCACCGCGACGGCCTGCCCCACTCGGGCCGGGAAGTCGCGCTTCAGCGCGGCGCGCAGGGTGTCGAAGGCTTCGGCCGTGCGGCCGCGTTTGAGCAGCGCGTAGGCGAGCAGGCGGTGGCTCGTCGGGTGGTCGGGGCGGTCGTCGCGCGCCTTCGTGTAGGTGTCGACGGCCAGGTCGAGCGCGTCGCTCGCTGCGAGGCGCTCGAGGCGCGCGCCGGCGTAGCGGCGCAGATCCGCGCGCGCCGGGTAGAGGTCGACGATGGACCCGTAGGCCCGCGCCGCGAAGCCGAGCTCCCCCGAGGCCTCGAGCGCTTCGCCTAGCGCGAGCAGCGCCGCGAGATCGGCCGGCTCCGATGCCTGCCACGCCTGCGCCTTGGCGAGCGCCGCGTCGCGCTCTCCGGCGTCGAGCAGGCTCATCACGTCGGCGAGCCGGCCCTCGAGGGCGTTGTCGGGCGGCGGCTCGACCCGCTCCGGGGCCGGGGCTGGCGGCGCGTGGCGCGTCGCCGGCACGGCGAGCGGCTGGGGCGCCTGGCTCGCGTCGGCGACCGAGCCGTCCCCGGGCGCGAACTGCAGGGGGTAGGTGACCGTGATGATGCCGCCCTCCGGCTGGGGGAAGGTGAGCGCGCGGAAGCCGCGTGCCACGCACTCGCTCATCTCGGAGTCGCCGATTTGGTCCTCGACCTGCGCGGCGGCCACGCTGCCGTCTCGGCCGACGACGAAGCGCGCGACCACGCGCCCGGCGAGCGTGGGGTTGCGGCGCAGCGCCGTCTCGTAGCAGCCGCGGAAGCGTCCGAAGCTCATGCGCACGACGCGCTGCACGATCTCGGGCGGAAGCCGCCCGCTCACCATCGTGGCGCCCATGCGGACCTGCGGCGGGCGCGAGCGATGCGTGCCGCCGAGCCGGCCGCTGCCGGCGCCGAAGCCCTGCCCGGTGCCCGTGCCGGCGCCGTGGCCGATCGCGCCCAAGGTGCCGAGCCCTTGGGCCTCACCGCGGCCGCCGCCGCCCTCGCCCACGCCGGAGAGCCCGAGCCCACCGGCGCCGAAGGAATCGCCGATGGCGTCGCCCCACATCTTGCCGCGCGCCGAGAGCGGGTCCGACCCGGCATCGGTCGGCGGCAGAGCCGCCTGCGAGAGCGCGCCCGTCATGCCGGAGCTCGGCGGGTCGGCCGGAGCGGTCTTCGCGGGGAAGGGATCCGGAGCCGGCGGCGGCGGGCGGCGGTCCGAGACGACGAGGCGGCCGGCGCGCGGCGTGAGGATGTCCGCGAGCGCCTTCTGATCGAGCCCGTAGCGCTCGTAGTCGGCGTCGGTCTCGAGCACGAGCAGCGACGTGTAGGGGCTCGCGACCCGCGCGCGGGTCGAGAGCTCCACCATGGTGCGCGCGAGCGCCGGACTCGCGCCTTCGCGGCGCTCCTGCTCCTCGAGTGCCGACAGGCGGGCCCGGGCCATGGCGCGCGCCACGAGCGGCGCCGCGGCGTCGCCGAGCGGCACCGACACGGGCGGCGCATCCCCGAGCACGACGCTCGCCGGCTCGCCCGCCGCGAGGCCCGGCAGCTCGGCGTACACGAGCACCGTGTCGCCGGGCTGCGCGTTCGGCAGGCTCTCGGGGAAGTGCCAGCTCGCGCCGGGCACGCGCACCTTCAGGCTGGCCGTACCGTAGGACAGGCGGCGCCAGGTCATCTCCGCGCCCTCGCCCGCGTCGATGACCGTGCCCGCGCGGGCGAGGCCGGCCGCGACGAGCGAGCCGAGCAGCTCGGGGTCGCGGATCGCGCCGTACACGACGGCGTCGAGCCGCGCGATGGCGCCCTCGGCGAGGCTCCGGGCGGCCGCGACGAGACCCTGCGCGTCGGGTCCCGCGGTGGCGACGCCGTCGGTGAGCACGACCACGCGCTCGAAGCCGCGCGCGAGCACCGGGGCTCCGCCCGACGCTCCGCTCGCCGCCTGGCGCGTCGCCTCGCGGGCGAGCTCGCGCGCGTAGCGTAGCGCCGCGGCGAGATCCGACGCGCCGAGCGCCCGGCGCCCGAGCAGCCGCTGCCGCTCGGCCGCACCGTACCCGGAGGCCGGGCCCGCGTAGACGAGCTCCGGCAGCTGGTCGAAGGCGACGACGGCGAGCGGGGCGTCGCCGCCGGCGCTCGCCGCGAGCGCGGCAGCGAGCTTGCCGCTGAGCGCGACCTCGTCCTCGAGCTCGTAGGTGCGCGAGGCGCTCGTGTCGACGAGCAGGAGGGCCGAGCGCGGTGCATCGGCCGGCGCGATGGCGTCGGGCACGACGAGGCGCGCGACCGCGAGCGGGCCGCTGCGTCGCCCGACGGCGGCGGCGGGGACGTCGAGGACGAGATCCTCCTCGGGTGTGTACGCCGCGTGCGTGAAGCTCTGGGCCGCGGCGCCGTCGAGGTAGAGCGCGCTCTTGAGCTCGCCCACGCGCGGCAGCCCGCGCAGGCGCGCCACCGACTGACGTCCGACGGAGAGCTCCTGCGACCACGAGATGATGATCTCCTTCTGCGACAGCGGCTCGATGGGGAAGATGCGCGCCGAGAAGCTCCCGCCCTCGCTCTGCTCGAGCAGGGCCGGATCGACCTTCCGGTGCAGGAAGTCCTCGTAGATCTGGCGGGCGCGCGTGCGCTCCACCATCTCGGCCTCCATCAACCTCGCGCCCACCTTCATCGCGAAGCGGCTCACCGCCGCCCGCGGCGGCAAGGCGATGCGGAACTGACCCTCGAGCCGGCGGGCCTCGGGGTTCGAGAACGTGAGCCTGAGCTCCGTGAAGGCGAGCGGGCCCTCGACCACCGTCTCGGCGTCGATGGAGTCGATGGCGAGATCCGTGCCGTCGGCCGTCATGATGCGCACGGGTGGCGCTGCCTTCTGCCGGTAGCTCGCCGCGGCGAGCTCGATCCCGGCCGGGAGCGGCACGAGCGACACCTGGCCGTCGGTGCTCGCCGGCTCGGGCGCGGGCGCCGCGGGGCGCGCGGGCGTCCGCACGTCGACCCGGGGACCGCCGCACGAGAGCAGCGCCACGACCCCGCCGATCGCCACGCCGCGCAGCGCCCGTGCGGCGGCGGCTGCGCGCCACGCGCGGCGTCCAATTCCTGCACCTCGGTCGCGGTCGCCCGGAGTCTTGGCTGTGCTCACGCTCCGACGGACACCCGGCCCGACCGGAAGTTCCCCGCCGGCGCGCCTACAGCTGGCCCGGCGGCCCGCCGTAAAAGCGGTTCGCCTCCGCGAGCAAGTCGGCGCAGCGCTCGAGCGGCAGCGACGCCTTCTCGCTCGGGTCCTCGGACACGTCGTAGCAGCCCCAGTCCGCGTCCCACTCGCGCGCGATGAGCTTGCGGAAGCCCTGCACGACGCCCCAGTTCTCGAGCGCGCAGCCCCAGACGCCGGAGCAGTTCGACACATGCAGGATCGGCCCCGCGCCGCGCTCCGGCGGATCGGGGCGGACGAGGCTCTTGCCGGGCATCTTGGCCCGGTACGGCGCGATCTCGGGCGCGTCCCAGAGGCCGAGCCAGTCGAGCATCGTGGGTGCGAGGTCGGAGTGGTAGATGGGCTCTGCGCGGCGGCTCGCGAGCACGCGCCGCTCCTCGTCGGTGAGCGTGCCCGCGGGCGCGTCGATCCACGTCGGCACGCGCATCTCCACGTCGAAGAGCGACTGCGTGTGCCCGAGCTGCTCGTGCTCGCGGAACTGCTCGCCGTGGTCCGAGGTGTAGAGGATCACCGTGCGCGGTCCGAAGGGCGCCGCGCGCACGAAGGACACGAGGTCGGCGACCGTCTTGTCCTGGAAGTGGACCGCGTTGCGGTAGAAGTTGTGGTAGGCGTCGTTGTCGTCCGGGGCCTTGCTCTCGAGCGAGGGCTGGAAGGGCGCGTCGCTCGGGTCCGCGCGGTAGGGCACGTGCGTGTTGCCGAACTGCACCACCGCCACGAACGGCTCGCCGAGCTGGGGCAGCTCCTCCTTCACGCGCGCCGTCAGCAGCTCGTCGTAGGCCCCGAGGTCGATGTTGGCCTGCGGATCGAGGTGCGTCGCGCCGCAGTGGAACCGGACCGGCAGATCGCGCACCCACAGCCGCGAGTTCGCGAACAGCATGTGGTGGCTCGTCCAGTAGGCGCTCGGGATGCCCGCCGCTGCCGCGAAGTCGAACAGGACGGGCGCCGCGTGCAGCGCCTCGCGCCCGTCGGTGGGCTCGACGCCGGCCCAGAGGACGGCGAGCTCGATCGCGGTCGTGGTCGAGTTCGCGCGCACTTGCTCGAAGCCGAGTCGCTCGGGCACGGCGCGGTTGGTGAAGGGCGTGCCCGGGCACTCGGGCACGGGCGAGGAGCACGCCGCGTCCGCGCGCACGCTCTCGGTGAGGACGAAGAGCACGTTGCGCGCCCGCGCCGGCGTCGGGTGGAGCGGCGGGAGCTCTGGCGGGTGGCGCAGGCCGGGCCGCACGCTCGCCTTGTCGAGCCCGTGCGAGAGCTGCTTCACGAGCCCGCCGATGGCGTGGAAGTAGATGACGTCCGGCGTCGAGCCCTGCATCGACGCGTACGAGCACGGGATGAAGAACACGGCCACGGTGGCCGGCAACGCGAGGGCGAGCGTCACTTGCCGCAGCCGGCGCCGCGGCCGCACGAGCTTGCGCCCCAGCCACACGAGCGCGATGCCGCCGGCCATCACCGGCAAGAGCGACCCGAGGAAGTTCGCGGCGTCCGCCGAGACCTGGCCGAACACGCTCTCGGTGACCGAGGTGCCGAAGAGCGTGGCCTGGAGGTTCAGGTACACCGAGTACTGCCCGTGGAAGTAGATCTGGATGCCGACCGAGAGGGTCGCGAAGAGCACGAACACGGTGGCCGCGATCCAGCGCGGCACGCCGCGCCGCGCCGCCGCGACGCACAGGAGCACGCCCCAGAGGACGCCGCTCTCGACGAGCGACACGACGTAGCTGAAGAAGTACCGGCCCGGCAGCTGCAGGAGGCGCGAGCCGCGGAGCGCGAAGTCGACGCCCGCGACACCGAGCGCGGGCAGGACGAGCGTCAGTCGCCCGAGCGTGCGGCGGTGGCGCGCGACGAAGCGCAGCATGCGCCGCCGGAGCGGCGGGCGCGGCCGCACGGGTGGCACGGCGGGGTGGCTCTCGGCTCGGTCGACGGCGATCTCGGTCACGCGGCGCTCGGTCTGGCCCGGGAAAACGGGCCGAGAACCTTAGCACGCCTCGCGCGACGGCCACGAGCGCGCCTCACTCGGCCAAGCACGGCCCGATGAAGTTGCCGCACTGCGACGCGAGCGAGTCGATGCAGCCCTGACAGGCCAGATCGGCCGGCAGGAGCAGGGTGCAGTAGTCGGAGCAGTTGGTCGCGCAGTACTGGCAAGCGCAGTCGAAGGCGTTGGCCCACGTCTCGTAGTCCGAGCCGGGGCAGAGCGGGGTCTCGGGACCTGGATTGGCGAGGTGCTCGCCGCACTTGTGGCAGATGCAGCCTGGGTGCGCGACGCAGTCGGGGCACTCGCAGCTCTCGAGGAACGGGTGGCACACCCCGTCGGCGTTGCAGCCGTCGGCGCACTGGGGGTCCGCCGCGCAGTCCCGGCAGATGCAATCGTCGACGAGGCCGGCCGCCTGGTCGTAGCAGACGCCGTCGTGCACGCAGCTCGCGCACAGGCACTGGGCCGGATCCGGCACGGCGCAGTTGTACTGCGGGCTCGTCACGTCCACGCACTGGAAGCCCTGGGCTCCGCCCGTCGAGCTCCCTCCGCCTCCGGTCGCCTGGCCCGCGCTGCCGCCCGAGCCGCCGGGGGCGCTGCCGCCGCTCGTGGCGCCACTGCCGCCTCCGGCACCCACCGCGTAGTCGTTGCCGAGGATCGCGGTGCACGCCGCGGCGAGCAGCGCCGCGCCGAGGGCGACGAGCGCCACGGCACGCGCGCGTGCGCCGGCCCGTCCCGTTCTCGGTTGCCCCTCCGTCACCGCCCCATCCTACGCGCCGTACCGGGCGGGATCCACGCCGCCGCTTGGTAGGCGGCGTGGAGGAGTCGCACTCCTGCCGTTTCGTCACGGTATCGCCCCGGGTGCTACCCTCGAGGGGTCCGCGAACGAGACGGAAGTCCGCATGGATTCTACAAGGGTGGTCCGATGAGCCAGACCCGCGCCACCATCGGTCTCTCGTGCCTTCTCGTCGTGGCCTGCGGAAAGGGCGGCGGCAGCGGCCCTGCCAGCTCCTCCGACAAGCCCAAGACCGACGACAACAAGGCGACGGCGGCCACCGAAGCCGCGCTCGGGGTCGTCGAGAGCGCCAGTAACGCGATCTTCTTCGGGCGCAACGGCTTCAATGTGATCGACAAGAACGCGCCCGACTGCGAAGCGGTCAAGAAGGCGTTCAAGGAGGAGCTCGCGTCTCAGGCCGAGATGGCCAAGCTCGAGCCGGCGCCCGGCCTCGCCGCGTGCATCCCGGCGGTGAAGGCCGCCTACGACAAGGTCGCGACGATCGCAAAAGGCGCGACCACGGGCACCTGCGACGACGCGATCGGCGCCTTCCGCGGCTGGGACATCGACTCCGGCGACCAGCGCAAGGCGTACTGCGCGTTCGCGGTCGCGGCGCGCGCCTGCGGCGAGGCCGGCAAGGCCGCGGGTGCGACGCGCAACGTGAACGAGCTCGACAGCACCTGCAAGTAGCGCGTCGCTCGGCGCTGCCGCCGGGCCCCGCGCGGAGTAAGGTGCCCGCGTGCGCGTTCTTCTGGTCCACACCGGCGGCACCCTGATGATGCAGGCGACGGGCACCGGCCCGCTCGCGCCGGGGCGCTACGCGGCGGATCTGCTGGGCGAGCTGCCCGTGCTGCGCAAGATCGCCGACGTCGAGACGCGCATCCTCTACCAGCTCGACTCGAGCGACATCCAGCCCGAGCACTGGGTGGAGGTCGCGCGCACCGTGCACGGCGCGCTCGACGACTACGACGGGGTCGTCGTGGTGCACGGCACCGACACCATGGCCTACACCGCCAGCGCGCTCGCGTTCCTCTTGCCCGAGCTCGACCGCCCGGTCGTCCTCACGGGCTCGCAGCGGCCGCTCGAGGCGGTGCGCTCGGACGCGCGCCAGAACCTCGTCGACGCCTTCGAGCTCGCGACCTCGCGCATCCCGGAGGTCGGCCTGTGCTTCGCCTCCAAGATGCTGCGCGGCTGCCGTGCGACCAAGCTCGATGCCTGGGCGCTCGACGCCTTCGGCTCGCCGAGCTTGCCGCCGCTCGTCAAGCTCGGGCTCGGCATGGAGGTCGCCCCGCACGTGCTTGCGCCGCGCGCCCGCACCTCGCCCTTCGACGGCCGCATCGACCCCCACGTGCTCGAGGTGCGGCTCTTCCCCGGGCTCGACCCGCGCCTCTTGCGCGGCGCGCTCGCGGCCGGCGTGCACGGGCTCGTCGTGAGCGCCTTCGGCAGTGGCAACGTGCCCGCCCTCGGGCGCTCCCTCATCCCGGTGCTCGACTCGGCGCGCAGCATGGACATCCCGGTCGTCGTCGTGAGCCAGTGCCCGCGCGCGCACGTCGATCTCCTGCGCTACGAGGGCGGCGCGCGCGCGGCCGAGGCGGGCGCCATCGGGGCGGGCGACATGACCGCCGAGGCCGCCCTGACGAAGCTCATGGTGGCGCTCGGGCGCGCGGACGAGGGCGGCAGGGTGCGCTCCGCGCGCCGCGCCTTCGAGCACGCCTGGGTCGGCGAGATGAGCGAGAACGTCCCGAGACTGCCCGCGGCCGGAGCGCGCCTGCCATGAAGCTCGCGCTCACCGGCATCACGAGCGGCGTCGGCCGCAGGTTCTGCGAGCTGGCCCTCGAGCAGAGCCACGAGGTGGCGGGGCTCGTGCGCGCGCCCGAGCGCGCCGACGCGCGCGCGCTCGAGGCGGCGGGGGTGCGCCTCGTGCCGGGCGACGTCACGGACGAGGCCGCGCTCGGCGAGCTCACCGACTCGGCGGAGGCGGTCGTGCACATGGCCGCCGCGGTCGGGGACTGGGGCGATCGCGCCGAGTTCGAGCGCGTGAACGTGGGCGGCACGCGCGCCGTGCTCGAGGCCGCCGCGCGGGCGCGGGTGCGTCGCTTCGTACAGCTCTCCTCGGTGGCGGTGTACGGCCGGCCCGAGCGCGGGCGCGTCACCGAGCAGAGCCCCCTGCGCAAGACGGGCGAGCCCTACGACGACACGAAGCTCGACGCCGAGCTGCTCGCGTTCCGCCGCGGGCGCGAGCTCGGGCTCGAGGTCGCCGCCGTGCGCCCGCCCATCATCTACGGGCCTTACGACCGGAACTTCATGCCGCGCACCGTGGCCCTGCTCCAGAAGAAGAGCGCCGTGCTCGTCGACGGCGGGCGCGCGCCTCTCAACCTCGTCTGGGTGGACCACGTGGTCGACGTGCTGCTCCGCTGCGCCGAGCGCCCCGAGGCGGCCGGCGAGGCGTTCAACGTGATGGACACCGTGAGCGCGCGCCCGCCCACGGTGCGCCAGGTGCTCGAGGCCATCGCCGACGCCTGCGGTCTCGAGCGACCGCGGCTCTCCTTGCCCCGCCCCCTCGCGATGGCGGCCGCGTTCGCGGTCGACCGTGGCTGGAGGCTCGCGCGTGCCGACAAGCCGCCCCCCTTCACGCCGTTCGTCGTGCGGCTCATGACCTGCGACGTCGTGTACGACGCCGCCAAGGCGGTGGCCGAGCTCGGGTGGCAGCCACGCCTGAGCCCGCTCGAAGGGGTGCGGCGCTTCGCGCGGGAGCACCTTGGCGCGGCGCGCAGCTCCGGCCGGCCGTCCTAGCTCGGCTTGCGCGCGGCGCGCGGCACGACGTCCATCTCCGCGAGCGCGCCCTGCGGCGCCTGCTGTCGGCGACGCAGCTCGAAGTGCTCCGCGTGTCCGGCCTCGTCCTCGAGGTCGACGAGCAGGCTGTCTCCGTCCTCGACCACCTCGAAGGCCACGCTCACCTCGGCCTCGTCTCCCGCGCAGACGACCGTCGGCGCCTCGCTCGCATCCTGGGAGGGCGCGACCGGCTGGGAGGCCGTGGCGGCCCCGGCGGCGCGCTCGCGGCCGTGGCGCGCGGCGACCCGGGCGAGCTCCGCGCGCATGGCGGTCGCGTCGGGGAAGCGATCCTCCTTCTGGAACGACAGCGCGCGGTCGACCAGCGCCGCCGCGTCGGCCGGTAGCTCGGGCAAGAACTTGCGGATGGGCTGCGCGGCCTCGCTCATGGCGGAGAGCAGCCGCTCCATCGGCGACTTTCCGACGTGCACCGTGCGCCCGCTGAGCGCCCGGAACATCACCGCCCCGACGCCGAAGATGTCGGTGCGCGCGTCGATGAGATCGCTGCGCCCGCGCGCCTGCTCGGGCGCGACGTAGCTCGAGGTGCCGAGGATCGTGCCGGCGCCCGTGCTGCTCGAGCCGCCCGCGTCGAGCACGCGCGCCAGCCCGAAGTCGAGCAGCTTCACCTTGCCCTCGGTGGTGATGAAGATGTTCGCGGGCTTGAGGTCGCGGTGGACGATGCCGGCCTTGTGTGCGACCGAGAGCACGTCGAGGGTGTGGTCGGCGACGTGCAGCGCCTCGGACAGGTTGAGCATGCGCTGGTTCAGCAGGATCTGCTCGAGCGACACGCCTTCGAGCAGCTCCATGACGATGAACGGCGTGCCGTCCGCGAGCACGTCGTCGTCGAGCACCGAGACGGCGTTGGGGTGCTGGACCTTGTTGGCGACGTAGCCCTCGCGCAGAAAGCGCGTCTTCGAGTCCCCCACGACGCAGAACTGGGGGTGCAGCACCTTGATGGCCACGCGCTTGCCGTTGCGGTGCGTCGCCGCGTACACCGCCGCCATGCCGCCCACGTCGATGAGCCGATCGAGCGTCCACTTGTGCGCCGTCGTCCCGACGCGGGACTCCGCGAGCTTCCGGTTGTCGTCCGACACGAGATCACCTGCCATGCGCGCAGCCGATGGCGCGCCCGAACGGCGCGGCGAGCCGCGCTCGACGCAGGGTAGCAGGCCCAGGCCGCGTTGGCGCAAGCCAACACGCGCTCCACCGTGCGCGTCAGCGACGCGGCACCTCGGCGCTCACTTGGCGGCCGCCTGCTGCAGGTAGCTCTTGCCCTTGTAGGTCGCGGCCAGGACGGCGAAGATCACGGCCGCGCCGCACATGAGACCCGTGAACACCCAGAAGAACTCGGACAGCTCGAGGATCTTCTCCATCGGGGCGAGGAACGCGACGAGCACGTTGCCCATGGTCACGCACAGGAGCCAGAAGCCCATGATCGTGCTCTTCATGGTGCGCGGTGCCTGCGTGTAGGCGAACTCGAGGCCCGTCACGCTCACCAGCACCTCGGCGGTCGTCATGAGCAGGTATTGACCCATCTGCCACAGCACATGCACCGTGCCGGGCCCCGAGCCCTCGATGCGCGTCTGCACCAGCGCTGCGACCGCGAAGGCCGCCGCCGCGAGAAACATCCCGATCGTCATCTTGAGCAGCGGCCGGATGGTCACGCCCTGGCGCTCGAGCGGCTTGTACACGAGCACGCTCAGGGTCGGGATGATGATCATGACCATGAGCGGGTTCAGGGCGCTGATCTGCTCGGCCTTGATCGGCTTCTCGAGCCAGTCGGGCGACGCACTGTCGATGACGCCGCACAGGGCGCCCGCCGCGAGCGCGACGCCGACCACGCCGAGCGACACCTTGCGCGGAATGGGCCGGTTCGAGATCCACAAGAACAGCCAGGTCCCACCGAAGAGCGCGAGCGCGAGCGTGCCGTAGACGAGGAAGTGCCAGGTGAAGCGCGGCACCACGAGCGTCAGGTTCATCTGCTGCGCCTGCGTGATCCACGTCGAGGCGTGCTGGTCGAACAGCGCCCAGAACACGCTCACCATCGAGAAGACCACGATGATGCGCAGCACCGCCGGCGGTCCGTCGGCGGCCTCGTCGCCGAACCTGCCGCGCACCGTGGCGAACAAGGATTCGCCGGGCTTGCGCTCGCGCCGGTGCGCGACGGCGTAGAGGATCATGGCCAGAAAGCCCGTGTCCTGCTGGCGCTTCTGGCGTAGCGCGAAGAGCACGAAGCCGACCACGACGAGCCCGGCCGCGATGGCGAAGAAGTGCCAGGAGCTGGCCGCGAGGTGCGCGACGTACTCCTTCACGTAGGTGAAGTAGTACTCCGCGCCGCCCATCGCGCCCTTCTCCGGGGTCTGGAAGTCGTCGCTCATGACGAACACCGCCGCGATGAGGGCCAGCACGGGCGCGAAGAACAGCGTCGAGGCGAGCGTGTCGAGCAGGCCGAGCGTGCCGCCCGGCTTCGGGGGCACGCGCACGAAGCGCTTGCGCCCGAGCCAGAACACGATGGTCGCCGCCAGCATGAAGACGCCGGGCACGCCGAAGGCGACGGCGGGGCCGAGCGAGTCCTTCAGGATGGGCGTCAGGATGGTCGAGAAGAACGAGCCGAAGTTGATGATGAAGTAGAAGATCTGGAAGACCGTCGTGACGAGGTGTTTCCGCTTCTCGTCGAACTGGTCGCCGACGTTGGCGCTGACGCAGGGCTTGATGCCGCCCGAGCCGATGGCGATGAGCCCGAGGCCCACGTAGAACAGGTACTCGGCCGGGCCCCACTGTCCGCCGTCCGCGAAGGTCCCCGCGATCGCCAAGAGGCCGTTGCCCGACACGTAGACGAGCGACAGCCAGAAGATGACGGGGTACTTGCCGAGCAGGCGGTCGGCCAGGAGCGCGCCGATCATCGGGAAGGCATAGACCCCCGCCATGAAGAGGTGCGTGACCGCCGTGGCCTTGCCGCTCGCGGCCTTCATGGCCGCCTCGCCCACCTGGTCCGCCGCCAGGAAGTGCACGTAGAGCGCCGCCAGGTAGGTCTTCAGGATGGCGCGCATCCCGTAGTAGCTGAAGCGCTCGGCCCCCTCGTTGCCCACGATGAAGGGGATGCCCCAGGGGAACTTGTTGGCCTCGGGATCGGGCGGGCTCGCGGCCGGCACGTCGACGCTCTCTGCCTTGGTGCTCACGCTCGTCTCCTCGTTCTTGGCCGCCACGCTAGCCACCGCCCGCGGGCGGTACAACCTCGCGTTGTTGCCGCCCCGGGGCGGTCGTGGCACCTCGGTGCGCCATGGGACGGGACGAGTCGGGGACGGCCTGCGTGGTCTTCGAGACCGCCTTCGGAGAGTGCGCCCTCGCGTGGGGCGAGGCCGGCCTGCGCGGCGTGGCGCTGCCGCGCGGCACGCGCAAAACGACGCTCGAGGCGCTCGCACACATGGTCGGGCCGGTGCGGGAGCAGAAGCCGCCCGCCTGGGTGAAGAAGGTCGTGCGCGGCCTCACGGCGCACCTCGCCGGCAAGGCCGCGACCTTCGACGGGGTGCCGCTCGACCTGTCCGGGCTGCCTGCCTTCCGCGCCCGCGTCTACGCCGAGCTGGCGCGGACGACCGCGGGCGAGACCCTCAGCTACGCCGATCTGGCGCGCCTGGCGGGCTCGCCGCGCGCCACCCGGGCCGTCGGGCAGGCCCTGGCGCACAATCCCTTCGCCATCGTGGTCCCGTGCCACCGCGTGCTCGCCACGGGGGGCGGTGCCGGGGGCTTCTCCGCCGAGGGGGGCACCACCACCAAGGCGCGCCTGCTCGCCGCCGAGGGCGTGGCGCTCGATCCCGAGCGCGACGCGTGGCACGCCGTCGGCGAGATCCCCCCGCCGCGCCGCAGCGAGCGACGCCAGACCCGCGCCCCGAAGCGCTAGCCGTCGACGCGCGACCCCGGCCGTATCAGACTCGCTCTTGCCGGTCATGCCCCCGCGACGCGTCACCCTCGGCCTCTCGGCGACGCTCGCCGCCGCGGCGGCGCGCGCTCCGGCGCTCGCGGCCGAGGGCTGCGCGAAGGACCACGACCGGCTCGCCGCCGAGCCCGACGCCGGCACCACGACCGGCGGCGGCGGCTCGGGCGGCACGACGAGCTCGAGCACGACGAGCGGGCAGGGCGGGGCGGGCGGCGAGATCGTCGAGCCCACCGGGCCGACCGAGCTCACCGTGGTCGACGGCGTCGTCGACTCGGCGGCCGTGCGCCTGTGCTTTCTGCCCTACCCGAGCGCGGCCTCGAGCGCGGTGCCCTGGCCGCCCGAGCCGGCCGGGCTCGCGTACGCCCACGCTGCGGTGGTCGCGCCGCTCGCGGACGTGGTGCCCGCGACCGGCGACGTCGCCCTGTGGGTCCTCGGTGGCGATCTCGGCGCCGTCGGGGGCGCCGACTGCGACGCGCTCGTCGCCGCGGGCTCGGGCGGCGGCCTGCGCGTCGGGCTCGTGGGCGTCCTGCCCGCGAGCGTGTTCGCGAGCGGCAAGAGCCTGCTCTTCGTGCCGGCCGGCTGCCTCGGCGGGGCCGACCACAGCGACGTCTTCGAGACCTACGTGTGCGGCCCGGGCTACACGCCCGCCTACGGGAGCCTCAACCTGCTCGGCGCCTCCATGTCGCGCCTCACCGACCCCGACAAGGTCTCGCTCCAGGTCGCCCACGCGAGCCTCGGCACGGTGACCCCGTCGCTCGAGGTGCGCCTCACCCCCGGCGTCGCCAACGCGGGGCCGATGGCGATCGCGACGCAGTGGACCTTCGGCGCCGTCGACCCGTACCCGCCGTTCGCCAAGCTCTCCAAGGCCGGGCTCGGCACGGTCACCGAGGCGAAGCTCGCCCTGCAGCAACAGGGCCAGCCGGCCCCGCTCGCAGAGCGCTCCTTCGCGGACGCGCTCGCCCTCGGCGACGTGCCGCTCGCGGCGATCGAAGACGGCGCCGGGCTCGTGTTCGTGGCCGTGGGCCCCGCCCCGAACGTCGGCGCCGGAGCGTGGTGGCAAGGCTTCGAGCTGACGCTCGTACGTGCCGAGCCGACGCCCTGACCCCCGCTCAGTGCTTCACCGACAGGTCCGCGAGCGCCATGCGCGCGTCGTTGATGAACGCGCTCTGCGGGTAGCGACGGATGAAGCTCCGGAGCGCCGTCTTGGCGTCGTTCCAGGCCTGGACCTCGATGAGGCACTCGGCGAGCAGGAAGAGCGCGTCGTCGAGGATCTCGGGGTCCGCCGAGGCCTCGGACAGCTTCGTCAGGATCGGGATCGCGTCCTTCTGCCGGTTCAGCTTGCGGTAACCCTCGGCCAGGCGCAGGCGCGCGGCGGGCGAGTGGGCGGCCGAGCCGTCGTAGCGCAAGGACTCGAGGAACGCCTGCACGCCGTCGGCCCAGTGCGCCGTGTTCATCGCCTCGAGGCCCTGGTGGTAGGAGGCGAGCGACAGGCGGCTCTTGGCCTCGTACACCGCGTCGCGGAAGTAGGCCTGCTCGCTGCGCGTCAGGTTGTCCTTGCCGAGCGACTCGTAGGCCTCGATGAGGTCCTTGTCCTTGCCGCTCCTCACGATCTCGTAGAACGCCGCGGCGACCTCCTCGGCCTTGGCCCGCTCGGCCTCGGCGTTCTGGCGGGCCTCGAGGTCCTTCTTCAGCTCCCCGACGCGCGCGCTGGCCGCCGCGCTCGCCTTCTCGACCGACTCGACCCGGGCGTCCCAGGCGAACTTCACGACGAGGATCACCGCGACGACGAAGAGCGCGTTGGCGACGGCGCTGTTGAGGAAGGCGCGCCGCTCGGCGCTCGTCTGCCGCTTGGCGATGCTCTTGAGGTCGCCGGCCAGGGCGTTCGTGAGGTTGTTCGTCTTGATGATGAGCCCGCGCGACTCGATGATCTCGCGCTTGAGCTCCCGTACCTCCTCGCCGAAGTCGTCCATGCGGCCGTGTGGGAAGAGGTAATCCTGCACCCTCGGGCCGGGCAAGTAAGGCGGGACCGGCTGAAGAGTGCCCCGCACGCGCAGCCGTCGCCAAGCCGCCGAGACCGTGATAAAGGGTCCGCCCCTCGGGATTCCGGCCCCGCGAGCGCGCGACGGCCCGGGGTCCCCCGAACGCGCGCCGCCGAGAGTCACCATGGATACGAGCGACATCCGCAAGGGCTTGAAGATGATGTTGGACGGCCAGCCGTACGCGGTCGTCGACTTCCAGTTCGTGAAGCCGGGCAAGGGCCAGGCCTTCACGCGCGTGAAGCTGCGCAACATGATGAGCGCAGCGGTCATCGAGCGGACCTTCAAGAGCGGCGAGAAGCTCGAGCCGGCCGAGGTCGAGCAGCGCTCGCTGCAGTACATCTACCCCGAGGGCGAGAACTTCGTGTTCATGGACCTCGCGTCGGGCGAGCAGCTCACCGTCGCCGGCGAGCGCATGCGCGACGAGGCGAAGTGGCTGGCCGACGGCATGACCGTGCAGGTCACGCTGCTGAAGGACCAGCCGATCGGCATCGAGCTGCCGCCCCACGTCATCCTGCAGATCGTCAAGAGCGAGCCGGGCGTGAAGGGCGACACCGCGAGCGGCGCCACGAAGCCGGCCACCGTGTCGACGGGCGCCATCGTGAACGTGCCGCTCTTCGTCGACGAGGGCGAGTGGATCCGCATCGACACGCGTTCCGGCACCTACCTCGAGCGCAGCGCCCCGCCCCGCTGAGCGTCCGGCGCGCCCGGCTGCGCTATGCTTGGCGCGAGTCGTGAGCGCCCCGAAGCCACCGAAGCCCGTGCCCGGCGTCGACTTCTACATGGAAGGCGACCGGCTGGTCTTCACCAGCGTCTACCTGTTGAAGCGCGGCTACTGCTGCAACTCGGGCTGCCGCCACTGCCCGTACCGCGGGCAGGCGACCGGCGTGCCGCCGCTCGTGATCCGCGGCGTGGACCGGCCCGGTGACGACGACGAGTCGCGCTGACGAGCGCCTCAGCGCCCCGTGAACACGGCCGGGGTCCGGGCGAGGAAGGCGCGCATCCCGAGCTTCTGGTCGTCGCTTCCGAAGAGCGCCGCGAAGGCCTGCGCCTCGAGCTCGCACGCGACCCCGAGCGGCACGTCCTCGGCGCGCGTCATCACGCGCTTGGCCGCGGCGACGGCGAGCGGGCCCTTGTCGGCGAGGGTCCGGGCGGTCTTGTGCGCCTCCTCGAGCAGGCTCTCGGGCGGCAGCACCTTGTTGACGAGCCCCATCGCAGCGGCCTCGGCGGCCGTGAGCTGCTGGCCGGTGTAGACGAGCTCCCGCGCCCGCGCGGCGCCGACCCGGCGCATCAGGCGCTGCGTGCCGCCGAAGCCCGGAATGACCCCGAGGTTCACCTCGGGCTGGCCGAGCTTCGCGTTCGCGGACGCGTAGATGAAGTCGCACGCGAGCGCGAGCTCGAGCCCGCCGCCGAGCGCGAAGCCGTTGACGGCCGCGATGACGGGGAAGGGCGCGGCCTCGAGCATGGCCAGCAGCCGATGGCCCATGTCCGAGAAGCGCTTGGCCTCGGCCACGCTGAGCTCGCTCATCGCCGCGATGTCGGCCCCCGCCACGAACGCCTTGCCCGCGCCGGTCAGGACGGCCGCGCGCACCGGCTCGGCGGCCTCGAGCAGGCCGTGGAAGGGGCGCGACAGCTCGCGCAGCACCTCGACGTTGAGGGCGTTGAGCTTGTCGGGGCGGTTGACGGTCAGGGTCGCGACGGCCCCGGTGCGTTCGACGAGGACGGTGTCAGCCATGCGGCCCGCGTACGCCCGCCGGGCGCGCGGCACAACCTCGCTCCGCGCGTCCCGGTTTCGGAGAGCAAGGGCCGCGGGCGACCACACGCCGAAGGAGGGCTCGAGCCCGGCGGGCGTCGCCGAGTCGGCCGGGGCGCTGGCGTGGTCGAGGCGGGGGTGCGGGGGCGGGGGCGGGGGCGGGCGCGCAGCGCGCCGGCTCAGCCTCGACGGCTCCTCCGCTCGGCGGGGCGGATCCGGGTGGCCCCGCGCGCGGTGCGCGGGCGCACCGTGCCGTGTCTTCCCCATCGCGACCTCCGCTCACACGCGCAGCGGCTACGCGCCGCGCCGGGCAGTACGTCGCTCGCCGATGGGGTTACGCTGGTTCGGCTGAATCCTGGCGCGCTGGTTCCGCGCGTGCGACGAGTACGGCGCGTGGCGCGGCCGCCAGGCGCGCGCAGGCGAACGAGGCGAAGGAAGGGCGACGATGGGGCTCCATGTGCGGGTCGAGTTCGACGAAGGCGCGGTGAGCGAGCTCGAGGGACCGGACGTCGCGGTCGTGCGCGTCGAGCTGTGGCAGGCGATGAGCGAGCTCTTCGACCTCGTCGTGCGCCTGCGCGCGCCGACCGCGCAGCTCGACACGAGCGCGGTTGCGGGCAAACACGTCGTCGTGCACCTCGACCGCGAGGACGGTGACGGGGTGCCGGAGCGCTTCTTGCCGCGCGTCGCGGGCCTCGTGCGGCGCGCGACGCAGCTCGTCGCCGGCGGCCCGGGCGAGCTGTCGACCTACGAGCTGGCAGTGGCGCCGCCGCACCACCTGCTCGGGCTGCACCGCGGGCAGCACATCCAGCAGCACAAGACCGCGCCCGAGATGCTCGCGCGCGTCGTGAAGTACCACAACGAGCAGGGCTCGCGGCCCATCGCCGACGCCATCGACGCGACGCACGGAGCGCGCCGGCGCGAGTACACGGTGCAGTACGGCGAGCGACACCTCGACTTCGTGCGCCGCGTGCTCGCCGAGGACGGCATCGCCTTCTACTACGCGGGTGAGGGGCTCGCGGACCTCAGGCTCGTCTCGAGCACCAGCGCGGACCGCGGCGCCGCGACGCAGATCGCGCTCCCCTACCGCCCGAAGAGCGACGCGCTCCGCGGCCCCGAGGACGCCGTGCTCGCGATCGAGCACGGGCCGCGCCTGCGGACGACGCGGCAGCTGGTTCGCGACTACCACTTCGACAACCCGCGTTTCCACCCGAGCGCGCAGGCGGCGACCGAGCCCCTCGCGAGCGAGGTCAGCGGCTCGGTCGTGTACGAAGAGGGCGCGCTGCACGCCTTCGACGCCGCGACGGACACGAACAGCCTCCTCGACGGGGCGCCGCTCGACGCCGTCGCGACCCGGCGCCTCGAGGGCGAGCGCCGCGACCACGCGGCCGTCACGTGTCGCACGACGTGCCCGCTGCCGGTCGGGGCCGTCCTCACCGTCACCGGCGAGCACCCGCTCGCCGACGCCGAGCTCACGGTCGTTGGGGCGGCGAGCATCCTCGAATACGCCGAAGACGCCGGCGGCGGCCGCGTGACCCGCCTGCACCGCGTGAGCTGTATTCCGGCGCGGCTCGACTTCCGCCCGCGCCGGCTGCCGAAGCCGCGCATCCACGGCATGCAGCGCGCGACGGTCGTCGGCAGCGAGCACATCGATGTTGACGAGCATGGCCGCGTGCTCCTCGCGTTCTACTGGGATCTGTACGGCGACCGGATCACCGACCCGCGCGCGGCGCCGCTCCGGCTCACGCGCCGTGTGGCGGTCTCGCAGAGCTGGGCGGGCCCCGGGCACGGCTTCCTCGCGGTGCCGCGGGCCGGCGACGAGGTGCTGATCGCGTACATCGACGGAGATCCGGACGAGCCGGTCGTGGTCGGGCGCCTCTACAACGGCCACAACCCCGCGCAGGTCGGCCTGCCCGCCGATCGCACCCAGAGCCTCTGGCGCACGCAGTCGAGCCCGGAGGCGACCGGCTTCCACGAGATCCGCTTCGAGGACGCCAACGGGCGCGAGGAGCTGCACGTCGAGGCCGAGCGGCTCTACACGCGCAAGGTGAAGGGCTCGGAGTCGACCTCCGTCGGCGGGAGCCGCAGCCTCACGGTGGGCGAAGATCAGTCGTTGCGAATCGGCGGCGACTTCGCGACCACCGTCGACGGCAACATCCACGAGAAGTGCAACCGCTCGCGCCTGGACACGAACACCACGATCATCGACACTAGACAGCGCTTCGACAACTCGCGCGCGCACAAGGTGTTGACGAGCTCGCTCGACTTCAATGTGTACGGTCCGTTCGTCGTCGAGGCCCAGTCGGTGTCGATTGAGTCCCCCAAGATCACGCTGAAGGCCGGCGGGTCCAGCATCGAGATCGTCGACGGCTGCATCACCATCAAGGCGGGCTCGGTGAAGCTCGTCAGCGGTTGAACACGGTCGCCGTACCCGAGGCAGGTCGCCCATGCAGATCCTCTCCCTCCGTGCTTCTGGCGTGCTCGGGCTCCCCGACGGCGCGTACGACTTCGGCGTCGGCGACGAGCCGCACGTTCTCGTCGCCATCACGGGGGCGGGCCCGTGCGGCAAGACCTCGCTGCTCGAGGCGGTGGCCGCCGCGAAGGAGCTCGTGGGCCCGTACGGCCGGCTGCCCGCGCCCGCGTCGCTGGTGCGCCGCGGCGCCCGGCGCGCCACGCTGGCGGCGCGCTGGCTGCTCGACGACGCCGAACAGGCCGCCTGCGTCGGGCTCGAGGCCGGCCCGGCGCACACCGAGCGGCGGGTGCGCGAGATCGAAGCCGCGGCGCGCGGCGACAAGGCCGCCAGCGCGCCGTCGCCCCCGCAGCGCGTCGTCGAGACCAACCTCGTGCTCGACCTCGACGCCGACGCGCTCGAGCTCCCGCACCACCTCGCGCCCGTGTTCGGCCACTACGACCGCGCGCCCGGGCGCGGCAAGGCCGAGTACTTCCCCGCCGACCGCCGCATCCGCGCTCAGCTCTGGACCGAGCCCGCTGGACCGAGCCGTGCGCGCGACGAGGCCGCGCCGCGCCTCGGGCGCGCGCTCGGCAAGTACGGCTTCGTGCGCCCCTTCTTGCGCGCGCTGGCGGCGGTGTCAGCCGCGCGGCGCGAGGCCGAGCTCGCGGCCTGCGGCGTGCTCACACGCGACGACGCGAACGACGAGCTCACGCCGTTCAGGGAGGCGCTCGCCGCCCTCGCGCGCGACCTTCGCCTCGCGCGCGTCGAGTTGGCGAACGCAGACGGCGCGGCCGTGTGGTTCGTGCGCCGCGACCGGCGCGAGGTCGAGCTCGACGCCCTCTCCGACTCCGAGGCCGACGCCGTGCTCTTCGCGGCGACCTTCGTGCGCCAGGGCCTCGCCGCGCGCTCGCTCGTCCTCGTCGACCGCCCGGAGCTCCACCAGGATCCGACGCGCGCCGCCGCATTCGTGCAGGCGCTCGCCTGCCTCGGCGAGAACCAGCTCGTCGTCGCCACGAGCGCCGCCGTCGCGAGCGCGCTCGAGGGTGCGCGCGTCCTGCGGCTCGAGGCGCGGCATGGATGATGCCGTCCCGTTTCGCGCGCTCGGCACGGTCTTCGAGCTCGTGTGGGAGTGGAACGCCCTCGGAGCCGCCCGGCGCGAAGGCGCCCTCGCCGCGCGCGAGCGCCATCAGGCCGAGCGCTGGGTGCGCCTCGTGCTCGACGAGCCCCCGGGCATGCTGCTGCTGCGCGCGGCGCTCGCCGCCAGCCCGCACTACGACCCCGACGACCTCTCCGACGCGGAGGTGGTGGAGGAGATCCTGACGGCGCTCGAGCGCGAGCGGCTGCTGGTGTTCCAGGGCAGCGACGTTCGGGGCGGCGGTAGGGCGCCGGTGCCGCCCCGGCCGCTGCCGCCGTCGCCTGGGCCCGGTCCCCGCACACAGCTCTCCTTCTACGAGATCACGGTCGTCGACGAGAACGATCGCGCGCTCGCCGGGCTGGAGCTCGACGTCAGAACCCCTGGAACTTCTGGGCGGTTCAAGACGGACGCAGGAGGGCGCGTGCGCCTCGACCGCGAGCCGCCCGGCGTCGGCAGCGCCACGGTGCCGAGCCTGCTCCAGCTCTCGAAGACCATGAGCGGCCAGGAGACGCGCCCGCGTCGCGTGACTCCGCTTCCAACGGGCGAGGACTGGCACGTGCGCACGCCGCGGGGACTCACGGCGGAAGTGCGGCTTCCCGACGCCGAGCCTCAGCGGCTCATGATCGTCACGCGCGCCGACCTCGGTCACTTCGCCGTTGAGCACCTCAGGGGCCGCTATCGCTTCGCATGTGGTGACGCCGGCCCGTGGGTGTTGACCACGGATCCGCACCCATGCCTCGCCGTGCACTCGGAAGGGCTCGGCAAGCGCGTGCGGGTCATGGCGGTGCCGATCGGCGAGCCTACCGCCTCCGCCTCGGAGGAGCAGCCTTCTGCCTTCCGGACGCTGATGGCGACCCCACCGCCCACGACGCGCCAGGCCGAGCTGTGGCTCGAGCTCGCCGTCGACGACCTCGTCGAAGCGCTCCTTCGCGGTGACCACGATGCGGTCTCCGGGTTGCTCGCGTGGGTCCCGCATGCCCAGCCGTTCCTTCCGCCGGTACAGGGGAGCTAGCGCGTCGCTGGCTCCAGGACGACGCCACCCACACGCCGCTACCCTTCACCACAGGAAAAGGTCACGTGGAGACAATCGTAGACGTCACCTGGGACCCCACGAGCCCGCATGACTTCCTGCCCGACCACGAGACGGACATCACGCTCGCTGGAGGCGCCCTGCGACGCTCGGGGCCCGGCATTCGGTCCTTCGTGATTCCTGGTGACGTCCCGCTGCTCGCCCTCGATGCCCACTTCAAGAAGACCTGGCACGCCATCGAATGGACGTTCATTCGCGTCAGACAGAACTTCGCGGTCAGGGCGGGGATGTTGGCACCGCTGCCTACGCCACCTCACGCATTCAGTCCCAATCCGCTCATCGACGTGGCCACGACCGCTTCGGCCCGGGGCGGGCACGCAACCATTCGCGTCCGCACGGATTTCGTCGAGGTTACCTACGCCTGGGCGACCATCGCAGGCGATTCTTGGCGACATTACTACGACGATCACAATGCAGAAACGAGCCTCGTCGTCCTCGCGTGGACACGCGGCGAGCCACAGTTCTGGATGGCAAGCATCCCGAAGGCCTGCCGCACGAGCGCGCCCGGCGCCTTGGTGTTTTTTCGACCGCCCAACACGACGACCATCCCGAAGAGCATGACTTCACTCAACCGCTACCTCCTGGCGCCGATACCTGGCGCCCCCGCGAGCGAGTGGGAACGCCGCGACCGGCTCACCGGCGGAGGCGCGGTGTGGCTGCGCGTCGGCATCGAGCGGGCGCTCGACCGCGCTGGTCGTGCCGTTGTCCAGTTCATGCCGAGCCCACTGACAACGGTTGCGACGCCTCCAAGCGGACCAGGGAGCGAGTTCGCGGCAGCCGCGACGGGCGCGCTCCCCGATTTGGTCGCGAGCGCGATGCGCCTTCTATGGGGTCACGGTCACGTAGGTCCGTTCGCCACGGATGTTCTTCCCGTGCGCAGGCTGGGACTCAGCGGATTCAGCGGTGGTGGCGGGGGGCTTATATACGCGCTCGCCGCAAACAAGAAAGTTGTCAAAGAGATCTATGCCTTCGACGCAGACGGATTCGAGGCCGCGACTACGGCGGCGACGGTCCACAGTTGGGCGACGATGCACGCGAGTGACATGCGCCTGCGCATGACGGCCGGGCGCAGCGGGCCTGCACCCATCGCGGACGTGGCGGCCTCGACCGCCGGCATCGAGTCCTCGCTGTCCGGAGTCGTCCCGGGTGCGTGGATTACCGCGGCCCCCGCTAGCCCTACCTTCTGGGAGAAAGGCAGCGAACGGTGGTGGGACTACGCTCTTCAAGACATGGATGCCCGCCAGCGTGGGGACTGGGCAACTCGGCATCAGTTTGCGGTGTACGGCGGGCGCGACCTCGGCCCGGGCGAGGCGCCGGCCGACGCTGGCGTCACCTGGCTCGAGGAGTTTCTCCGAGGCTCCGGCTTCTAATGCGCCTCCGGAACCTCAGGCCTTGGCTGGGCTGCGCGGCCTCCGTGACCTGGGTGCTCTCCGAAGCCGCGTGCAGCTCCCATGGGGGGTCGGCCGGGCCGACGGGCTCGACGAGCGGCGAGGCTCTCGTGGCGAGCAGCGCGCTGGCGGGTACCACGAGTGCCGGCACCGGGGACGCGACGGCCACGGCACCTACCGGGGCGGACAGTGTCGACCTCCGCGCCTGGCTCGTCCGCCACGGCGTCAAGTCGTGGAAGGGCGCGATCTGCATGCCGAGAGGCGTCGAAGTCGGACACTTCGGCCGCAAGGAGTCGCTTCCGGTCGAAGGCTGCACCTGCGACCGCACGATGCGCCTTGGGAGCCGCGAGCTCCTGGTGTGCCATTCGCACGAGGGTGTCTCGTTGCGGAGCGCGCTCTATCGTGTCGACGGCAACGCCCTCGTGCCCGTTCCGCCGGTGCTGCGCGTCGCCGGGGGTTGGATGGGTACGACACGACCCGGACCGGAGCTCGACGGCCAGCCGCTGCCGGATCCGACCTATTGGCTTACCTTCGCGGTATCGTATCGGTTCGACATCGAAGGGGACGCCGTGGTGCTGGTCCCCGAGCCGTCCGACTACTACTCCTGCGAGCGGAACGCCCAGAACATCCGTGACGCCTGGAAAGCGCCGTTCGATCCGAGCTTCGCGCGCCAGCGCCGCGACTTCATCGCCGCCGTGAATGCGGCAAAGGAGGCCTGCAACAACCGCGGCCGGTACTACTACCGAGAGGGGCGCCTCGTGCGCGACGCGGCGAGCGCGCCCGTGCCGTTCTAGGCGGCGGCTCACGCGCTCGCTGATGGCCCCTCGCTCGACGCCAGCGTGCCCGCCCTTTCCGCCGAAGGCACCCGAGGAGGCGGAGGGCCGGAGACGGCCGCGCCCGCGACGGATATCTTTGCAGCACTCATCACTTCCTCGCCGGTTTGTCCCTGCCGGGCACCCACACTGGGTAGGCAGTGAAGCGACCGAATCTCGTGGGCGTCGGCGTGCGGGTGCGGGAGCGGGCGCGTGAGAGGGAGCGGGCGCGGGGGCGTGGGCGGGCGCGGGGGCGCGGGCGGGCGCGGGGGCGTGAGAGGGAGCGGGAGTGGGGCTAGGAAGCGCCGCCCCGCACCTTGTCGATCCAGCGGTGCGGCAGGAACATGAGTCCCGTGGCGTGGACCACGCGCTCGAGGCGCACCACGAAGAGCAGGTGGCGGCGCTGGGCCTCGGACAGCAGCCGCGCGGGCTCCGGCACCGCGGCGAGCGCGTCGGCCTCGTCGGTCAGCAACCGGTCCACCCACGCCACCGCGGCGTGCTCGGCCGGGGCGAGTCCCTCGGCCGAGCCCGCGAGCGCGCTCGCGACGGCCGTATCCGAGAGACCGGCGCGGGCCGCCAGAGGCGGGAACAGGCCCACGCACACGGGGCAGCCCAGGAGGCGCGCCATGCGGAGCTGCACGAGCAAGCGGGTCTTGCCGTCGACGCGCTCGGGGCCCACGAGGCCCGGCACGGCGTCGCCCGCCGTGCGCACGAGCTCCGGCACGAGCAGGCGCGCCTCGGCGGCGAGGTGGGCGAGGGAGTAGCGACCGGCTGAGGCGGCGTGGGTATCCATGGGCGCCAGCCTAGACCCAAATCAAGCGATTAGCGCTTAGCACTTAGCATTTAGCCTAAGAATATCGAGATGATACGTGCCGTCACGGGGCGTCACCGTTTCACCTGAAACGTGCCATCGGGGCGCACCTGGAGAACCGGCAACACTGCG
>JACRDA010000297.1 GCA_016212965.1 Myxococcales bacterium | reverse complement strand
TCGACGGCGAGGGGGCGGAGCTCGCGGGCCGCATCCTGCCGGCGGGCGTGCTCTCGGAGCTCGTCGCGCAGGCCGTCGCGGGCGCGACGAGCACCGCTGCGGCGGACGGGCTCGCCGCCGGGATCGCTCTACGCGCGCCCGCCGATGGCGACGCGGAGGCCAGCCGTCGCACCTGGGCCGGGCTCGCCAAGGCGCTCGCGACACCCGCGCAGGGAGGGCCGACGGGCCGGGCGCGACTCGCCGCCTGGGGTGGCTCGGGGCTCGGACGTCACGCGGCCACCCGCCTCGGCCGAGCCTCGAGCGACGAGCGGCGCGCGTACGCGCGCGAGCTCGCGGGCGCGCTCGTCGAGGGGGCCCTCGCGGCCGATCCGCGCGTGCTCGCGCGCGGGCAGCGCGCATGCCCGGAGCTCGTCGGCCTGCTCTGCGAGGCCGAGGTGGCCGTGCCGCCCGCGGTGATGGAGCTCGGGTGGCGCGAGCCGAGCATCCCGGACGCCACGCTCGCCTCACTCGCCGCGCGCGTGACCCGACCGCGCCAGGCGCCGATGGAGCCCGCGGACGCGGAGCTCGATCTCGAGCTCGCGGCGCGACCGCTCGCCCTGCTCGAGCAGGTGGCGCTCGCCGTGGGGCGCACCGGGCCCCTGAGCGCCCGCGTGGCGCTCGCCGTCATCGCACTCGACGCGCGCCGCGTGCGGCTCGTCCTGGCAGCCGTGCCGCGGTGGCGCGAGCGCCTGAGCGGGGCCGAGCTCGCGAGCGTGCTGCGGCAGCACGCCGGCGCGCTCGTGGCGTCGCGGCCGGAGGCGCGGCCGCGTGGCTCGGAGGTGAAGGCCTGGACGGAGCGCCTGCTCACGGACGCCGAGGCCGCCGTCGCGCTCGGGCTCGGGCACCTGACCGCCGAGGAGCTCGCCGCGCGGCTCCGGAGCGGGCGCCACAAGCTCGCCGACCCGGCCGCCGTGGCCGCCGGCGTGGAGGCGCGCGCGGCGGTCGAGGGCGCCCTGCGGGTCGCGCCCGTCGTGCGCTGGGCGAGCGAGGAGCGGGCGCGCCGGAGCGAGGCGCTCGCGCTCTGGCTCCTGCTCGAGCCCGTCGACGGGCGCCGCTCGGCCCAGGCGCTCGCGGGCGCGCTCGACGCGCTCGCGGAGCGTTCCGGCGCGCCGCCGCCGCTCGTCGGTGACGCGCTCGCCATCCTCGAGCGCCGCCAGCCGGGCCGGCTCGAGACACTGATGCCGCAGTCGCCCCGGGGCAAGGCCACCGTCGCGACCGCGCTCGGGCGCGCCTATCGCGCGCTCGGGGACCGCTGAGGGCGCCGAGCGCTACGGGCAGGCGACGAGGCGCGCGCTGTCGACGAGGAAGTTCGTCGCCGCGATCAGGCTGTCGGTGATGCCGTGGAAGGCGACCGTGTGGTTGCCGCCGTTCGCCCACTGGCTCACGTCGAAGCTCTTCAGGGCGTAGGTGTTGACCCCGCACGACGGGTCGAGATCGTCCGCGAAGAAGATCTGCGTGCCGTCGATGGCCGCCTCGAACGCGTCCCAGCCGTAGCCGTCGCACGACGGGATGGCGAACCGGAACTCGAGCGTGGCCGTCCCGACCCCGATGTGCACCATCTGCGAGACGGAGGCGTCCTCGTAGGCGCCCGCGATGCCGCCGGCCCAGAAGAACCAGGCGCCCGCGTAGGGCCCGAAGAGCGCGCCCGGGCTGAGGCAGGTCGAGTCGCAGAGCGGTGTCCCGAAGTTGGTGGACGACTCGATCCAGTTTCCGCTCCCGGCCCCGGCCTCGAAACCGCCGTCCTGGAGGATGTCGGTGACGACGCAGCCGCTCGTGGTCGTCGACGTCGTCGTGCTGGTCGACGTCGTCGTGGAGGTCGTCGTGCCGGTCGTCGTGGTCGACGTCGTGGTCCCGGTCGTCGTGGTGGACGTCGTGGTCCCGGTGGTCGTCGTCGTGCCCGTCGTCGTCGTCGTGCCCGTCGTGGTCGTCGTACCGGTCGTCGTCGTCGTGCCGGTCGTCGTCGTGGTCCCGGTCGTCGTGGTCCCGCCGGTGCCGTCGTCCGTGCTGGACACGATGCCGGTCGCGCACGCGGCCAGGAACAGGGTCAGGCCAACGGCGAGCTTGCGCATGACGGACCTCGAAGGGAGCGGTGCAGGGCGGCGGGGACGTCGCCCGAAGGACACGCGAAACGAGGTGAGCGCAGGCGAGGCGCACGCGCACGAGCGCCGCGCTTCCCGAGCGACAAGCCAAGCTCCGGAGGTGCCACGAGTCGAACCAGCGTCTAGAGTACCCGACGGGCGGACTTTCACAAGACTGGGCGGCCTTGCAGTATGGCGGTGGCTTGAAATCGGAGCGCGATCGCCCACGCGAGGACGGCCGGGCGGGCCGGATGCCGCGCGATCCACGCGAGCGCCGGATGCTCCGGCAGAGGCTCCTCTGGGCCGCCTTCGTCGCGCTCACCGCGGCGCTCAGCGCGCTCGCGGTCGGGCTCGGGCTGCGGCTCGATCCCGACGTGGCGGGCCTCTTGCCGGACGGCGGCGAGGCTCCCGCGCTCCGGCGCTACCTGCGCGCCTTCGGCGGAGCCGACCTCGGGGTCGTCCTCGTCGAGGGTGCCGACCCCGCCAGGGTCGAGGCCGCCGCCGAGGAGCTCACCCGGGCCTTCGCGGCGCTCCCGACCGTGGAGCGAGCCGCCAGCCGCCTCGAGGCGCGCGGCGAGCTCGATCCGATGCTCGCCTGGCGCCACGCCGACGCCGCGGGTCGCGCGCGGCTCGCCGCCGCCCTCTCCGACGCCGGCCTGCGGGCCCGGCTCGAGGACAGCCTCGCGATGATGCTCGCCCCGGGCAGCGGCCACGCTTCGCGCTCGCTCGCCCACGATCCGCTGCGGCTCGTGCAGCTCGCCTTCGAGCGGCGCGACGGCGGCACCGGGGTGCGCAGTCGCGACGACGGGGCCTTCGCGACCGACGACGGTCGCGCGCGGCTCGTGCTCCTGCGGGTCCACGGCGAGGCGCTGCGCGGGCGGGACGCGCACGCCTTCGTGGACGGCGCCAACGAGCTCCTCGCCCGAGCGCGCACGGCCCACCCCGGGCTCGCCTTCGGGCTCACCGGCGGGCACGCGATCGCCGTCGCCACCGAGAGCATGCTCGTCGCCGACATGACGCGCTCGGGCACGCTCTCGTTCCTGGCGGCGGGCGCCGTGTTCGCGCTCGTGTTCCGGCGCGTGCGCGCGCTCCTCGCCGTGATGCCGCCGCTCTTGCTCGGCACGCTCTGGACGGCGGGAGCGGCGACGCTCCTGCCGGGCGGCATCAGCGCCATCGCGGTCGCGTTCACGTCGGTCGTCGTCGGGGTCGGGGTCGACACGGGCGTGCACGTGTACGCCGCGCTCCTCGAGGCGCGGGCCGCCGGCCTCCCACCGCGCGAGGCCGCGCGCGAGGCACGGCGCCGCACCCAGCGACCCGTGCTCGTCGCCGCCGCGACCGCGGGGCTCGCGTTCGCCTCGCTCGGGCTCTCCGGCATCGGCGCGCTCCGGCAGCTCGGCCTGCTCTGCGCGGCCGGCGAGGTGCTCACCGCGCTCGCGATCGTCATCCTGACCCCCGAGATCGGCGCCCTGTGCGAGCGCAAGGCGGCGCGCCCCTCGCGCGGGGCGCGCTGGGTCGACGCCGTCCACTGGCTGACGGCGACCCGCGCGCGCGCGGTCGTGTGTGCCGCGGTCGCGCTCGCGCCGATCGCGCTCGTGGCGGCGGGCTTCCTGCCCCGGGTGGCCGACGCCATCGTCGCGGTCCGCCCGAGCCACCTCGAGCCCGCCGAGGTGCAGGAGCGGATCTACCAGGCCTTCGGCGGGCAGCGGGGGCACTGGGTCGCCGTCGTGAGCGACGCGGACGCCGAGCGTGCCCGCGAGCGCGCCGACGCGCTCGCCGAGCACCTCGCGGCGATGCCCGAGGTCGCCGCACTCGACGCCCCGAGCCTACTCGCGCCGGCGGAGAAGACGCAGCGGGACCGGCTCGCGGAGCGGGACGCGCTCGATCTACCCGCGCGCGCGACCGCGCTCGAGGCCGCCCTCGCCGAGCTCGATCTACCGAAGGCGCGCTTCGCCGCGGCGCTCGCCGGCATGCGCGCGCCCTCGCACGAGATCATCTCGCTCGCGTCGCTGCAGGAAGGGCAGCTCGCCATCCTCCTGTCCCGCTACCTCGGCGCGGACGGGCCCGAGACGGTGGTGGCGCTCTACCTGCACCCGCAACCCGGCGAGGAGCAGACCGTGGCCCGCGCCGTCGCCGCCGCGGATCCGGGCGCCGTGCTCACCGGCTACAGCCGGCTCGATCACGAGCTGCGCGCCTCGCTCGCGCGCGATCTGCCCCGCGTGGGCGCCTGCGCCGGGGTGCTCGTGCTCCTGGCGCTCCTGTGGTCGCTGCGCCGCCTGCGCGACGTGGTGCTCGCGGCGCTCGTCGTCGTGGCGGAGGTCGCGGGCGTGCTCGTGCTCGTGCGACTGACCGGCATCCCGCTTCACGCCTACGACGCGCTCGTCTTGCCGGTGCTGCTCGGCATCCCGGTGGACGAGGGGATGTTCCTGCTCCACCGCGCCCGCGCGAGCCGCGACCGGGAGCGCGTGATCGCCGAGACGCTGCGCGCCGAGGCGCCCGCCATCGCGGCGACCGCGCTGACGACGGCGGCGGGCTTCGGCGCGCTCGCCGCGTGCGACTTCGACGGCCTGCGACACCTCGGCATCGTGGGAGCGCTCGGCTCGACGCTCGGCCTCGTGGTCGCGCTCGTCGTCGTGCCCGCGGGTCTGCGGCTCACCTTGCCGGCTCGGGCCGCGGCGCGCGCAGGAGGTGCGTGATGGCGGAGCGACGCCCGCGCGGGCGAGCGGCACGCGGCAACGGGCGCGGTGCCGCCGTCGTGCTCGCGGTGGGAGGCCTCGATCCCTCGGGCGGCGCGGGCGTGCTCGCGGACGCGCGCGCCATCGCGCTGGCCGGCGCCTGGCCGACCGCCGTGTGCGCCTCCTTGACGGTGCAGTCGACGCGCGGGCTCGTCGCCGTGCGGGCGGTCGCGCGCGCCTTCGTCGCCGCGCAGCTCGACGAGCTCTTCGCCGACCTGCCGATCGACGTCGTCAAGACCGGCGCGCTCGGCTCCGCCGCCAACGCCCGCCTGCTCGCGGCGTTCGCGCGGGCCCGCCCGGAGCTCCGGCTCGTGGTCGATCCGGTGCTCGGCGCCACGCGCGCGCGAAGCGGCGCGCCGTCGCTGAACGTCGCGTCCGGTCGCGCGCTCGAGGCGCTCTGTGCCGCAGCTGCGCTCGTGACGCCGAACGTCCCGGAGGCCGAGCGGCTGCTCGGTGCGCCCATCGGCGACGCGGCCGGGGCGGAGCGGGCGGCGCTCGCGCTGGCGCGCCGCTGGGGCACCGCGGTGCTGCTCCCGGGCGGGCACCTCGCCGGTCGCGGACCGGTCCGCGACTTTCTCGCGGTGGGCGGGGCGGTGACGGCGCTCGCGCACCCGCGCCACCTCACGCCGCCGCTTCACGGCACGGGCTGCACGCTCGCCGCGCTCGTCGCCGGCAGACTCGCGACGCGGGGACCGAGGGCTCGCCCGACCCTCGACGGGTGGGCGCGCCTCGTCCGCTGGGCGCAGGGGCGCATGGACCGGCTGCTCGGCGCGCCCCTGACGCTCGGCCGCGGGCTCTCCGTCCTTGGCCCGCGCCTCGGGCCGCGCCGCGCGCCGCGCGCGTGAGCGCACGGCGAGGCGCCAGCGTGCCGGGCGCCGACCGACGCCATGCTATAGACGCCGGGTCGTGGGCCCACGCAGCAAGGTCATCGCCGCAGGCGCAACGTGCGTGCTCGCGGCCCTCACGATGGTGTGGCTACAGCAGCGCTTCCAGGCGGGTGACGAGAAGAGCGCGCTCGCGCTCGTGCTCGAGTACCGCGCGCGCGGCGGCCCATCGCTGCCGGAGATCCTCGCGGAGCGCCACCCCGAGCAGCCGATCACCTGGTCGACCGCGACCGAGTCGGGCTGCCTAGAGCGCGTGCGCGTCGCCGCCGCCGTGAGCGCGACGCCCGCCGCGAGCGCCCGCTCGTACGGCTTCGTCGTCGAGCTCGGTGGGCCGGCGATCCACCCCGGCAACGAGCTCGGACGGGACGCGATGCGCGCGCTCGACGGCCCGGGCGCGAGGGCGGCGCGATGAGCGAGCGCACGGTGCGCGTCGCGCTCGTCGGCTGCGGGCGCTGGGGCCTGCGGCTCGGGAGCGCGCTCGCACGCCTGCCCGGGGTCGAGGTCGCGGCGCTCGTGGACCGGGATCCCTGCGCGCTCGCCGCCGCGGGTGCGACGGCGCCGGGCGCCGAGCGCTTCCCCGACCTCGGCGCGCTCTGCGCGAGCGGCCCGACCCTCGACGCCGCGATCGTCGCGACGCCGTCGCCGCTTCACGCCCGCCACGGGCTCGCTCTGCTGCGCGCCGGGCTCGACGTGCTCGTCGAGAAGCCGCTGGCGACCACGCTCGCCGCGGCCCGCACGCTCGCGAGCGAGGCCCGGCGCCTCGGGCGCGTGGGCATGGCCGGCCACGTGCTCCGCTACCACCCCGGCTTCGAGCGGCTCATCGAGCTCGGGCGGAGCGGCGCGCTCGGCCGACTCCGCGGCCTCTGGGCCCGCCGGCTCACGCGCTCGGGCTCCACCTCGCCGCTCTGGACGCTCGCGCCGCACGATCTCGCGACGCTGCACGCGCTCGACCCCTCGGCCGTGCGCCGCGTCGAGCTCGCGCGGTGCGCCAGCGGGCCGGCCGAGCACACCGCGCCGATCGAGCTCCGCGTCGAGCTCGCCTCCGGACTCGAGGCGACGCTCGTGCTCTCGACGGACGCAGCCGTGGCCGAGCGCCTCACGCGCCTCACGGGCAGCGAGGGGGGCGCGTGGCTCGACGAGTTCGCCCCGGACGCCCCGCTCCTGCTCGCGACGGCGACGGGCGTGCCCACGCGCCGGGTGGCGCTCGAGCGCGGCGAGCCGCTCCTGCGCGAGCTCGAGCACTTCGCGAGCTCGGTGCGGTACCGCACCGAGCCGCGCACCTCCTTCGCCGAGGCAGTCTTCACCGTGGACGCGCTCGAGCGCGCGGAGCGGGCGCTCGAGGCCGCGCGCGTGCCGCTCAGCGACGGTCCTGCACCGCCGTGATGCGCGCCCACTCGTCGTCGTCGTTGCCGCCGAAGCTCACGTCCGTCACCCGCACGCGCACGACCACCCGCTCGACGCGCGAGGTGCGCCCGAACGCGCCCTTGCGCGCCGGCTGGTGCTTGAAGACGGCGTCGGTGCCCGGCACCGGAAACGGCTGCGAGATCGACACGACGCTGCCATCGCGGCGTTGCCCGCCGCTCAGGCGCGCACCGAGCATCACGTGGTTGTGCTCGGCGCGACCCGAGATCCGGTCGATGACCTCGATGCACGTGAGCTGGGCGTCGAGACCGTAGATGCGGTTGCGGGTCCACACCTCGACGGCACGCCAGGGCACGGGGTCCCACGACCCCGAGCGCCGCTCGTAGACGGTCGCGATCTCGACCGACGGCTCGCGCCGCTTGCGCTCCTCACGCCCGCGACCGCCTTTGTCGGGCGCAGGCGGCTGCTCGCCGGGCAGCGCGTCGGGCGGGGCCAGGGGACCCGAGACCGCGTCGGGGTCGAGGGTAGCCGGGTCGGCGTACCCGGCCTGGGTGCTGCGCGAGGTGCCCCGCTGCTTGGGACGCTTCGTCTCCGCCATGATGACCCGCACGCTACCACTGCTCTTTGTCGCGTGGCAGCCAGAGTCATGCAGCCACGCACACCGAGGAGCCACACGCGCGCGGCCGACTGGGGTATCCTTGCCGGACGCCGACGCGCCGAGCGTCGCGCGCCCTGCGGCGGATGACCTCGACGAAGGCCCCCACGTCACCCGAGGGAGAGGCGCCGCCCCCCGCGCCGCCGGCGCCAGAGTCCGCCCAGCCGGGCTCCGCGCCGCGGCCGGTACCGCGGTCGATGCCCCCCGCGCCGCTGAGCGTGCCGCGTCCGGTCCCGCGCGCGCCGGGCTCGTTGCCGCCGCCGCGGCCGAGCTCGCCCCACATCCGCGAGCTCACCCCGGGCGCCGCCAGCGTGCGGCACCCGTCGACGCCCCCTCCGCTGCCCGTCGACGAGCTGCCGCGCTCCGAGCGGCCGACGCCCGTCCAGACACCGCGGCCGGACTCGATGCCACCGCCCTTGCCGGTGGACGGTCCGGGCAGCGTGCGGCGGCCCATCCCGACCCAGCCGCCGCGCCCGGCCTCGATGCCGCCCCCCCTGCCACGCGCGACCGCGCCCTCCTCGCCGCGCGGGTCGGTGGCGCCACCCCGACCGGCGTCGGCGTCGCAGCCGGGGCGCGAGACCCTGCCGACGCTGCAGAACCCGGGGACGACGAGCACCCGGCCGCCGCCCCTTCCGGACCACCCGCTGCCGCGCGTCGCGAGCCTGCAGGCGCCGCGCCCGTGGTCCGGCGACGAGGACATGGACGACGACATCACGCTCGTCGGCCAGATGTCGGAGGACATCAAGGCGCTGCGACTCGGGTACCGCAAGGTCAAGCCCGAGGCCGTCGACGCGCGCGGCGCCGCCCCCGACATCGAGATCGTCAACGAGCAGGAGCTCGATGCCCTGCTCGTCGAGGAGCTGCTCGACGATGCGCCGCACGCGGGTGGAGCGCTCATCGCCCTCGAAGCCTGCGGCGAGACCGACGTCGGTCGGCGCCGCGAGGTGAACGAGGACGCCATCCTGCTCCTGCCCGCGTCGCAGAGCTTCGCCGTCGCCGACGGCATGGGTGGACACTCGGCGGGCGAGGTCGCCTCGCGGGTCGCGCTCGAGGTCATCTCGAAGGCGCTCCGCAACGGGCAGTTCGAGGGCGAGCCCCACGTGCTCTGGCCGCGCAAGGGCGACGAGCTCGCGCGCAGCGTCGAGGCGGCGAACCGCGAGGTCTACCGGCGCTCGACGCTCAACCTCGATCTGCAGGGCATGGGCACGACGCTCACGGCCCTGCGCTTCTCGCTCGAGCGCCAGCGCGTCTACATCGCGCACGTCGGCGATTCACCGTGCTTCCGGCTGCGCGGCACGGAGATCGTGCAGCTCACGCGCGATCACACGATGGCGAACCTCATCGGCGCGACGGGTCCGCTCGGCGCCCGGCTGAGCCGCGCCGTGGGCGTCGAGTCGAGCGTGGAGGTGGATCTCGGCGTCGACGTGCCCGAGCCGGGGGACCACTACCTGCTCTGCTCCGACGGGCTCACCAAGATGCTGAAGCCGCCCGAGATCGCGGCCGCCTTCGCCACCGAGCGCGACCTCCGGAAGATCGTGCGCGCGCTCATCGACCGGGCCAACGAGCGTGGCGGCAAGGACAACATCGCGATCATCGTCGTGCGGATCGCGCGCGCGCCGGGCGCGACCGGGCGAAAGCCGGACCGCTAGGGGCTCCCCTCCGCGCCGCGCTCGAGCGCCACGAGCGCGCCGCGCTCCTCGCGGTAGCGCTCCCCGCTCTCGGGGCAGGTGAGCACCCCGTCGAGCCCGGGCCCGGCGAGGCGCACCCCGCGCCGCCCCACCCACCCGACGCGGCGCGCCGGCACTCCGACGACGAGTGCGTGATCGGCGACGTCGTGGGTGACGACCGCGCCCGCCGCCACGAACGCGTACCGGCCCACGGTCACCCCGCAGACGACGGTCGCGTTGGCCCCGAGGGTCGCGCCGCGGCGGATGAGCGTCCGCGCGAAGGCGTCGCGCCGGCTCACCTCGGCCCGCGGGTTCTTCACGTTCGTGAGCACGCACGACGGTCCGAGGAAGGCGTCGTCCTCGATGACGACGCCGTCGTACAAGGACACGTTGTTCTGGATCTTCACGCGCGCGCCGACGACGGCGCCCGCCGCGACGAACACGTTCTGGCCGAGCGAGCTCTCGGCGCCGACGCGGGCCCCCGCCATCAGGTGGCAGAAGTGCCAGATGCGCGCGCCCGGACCGATGTCACTCGGCTCGTCGACGACGGCCGTCGGGTGGACGAAGTACGGCAGCGGCTCGTTCGACGACATGCGGCGCAGCCGGACGCTACCACGCCGCGCGGGGCGCCTCGCCGATCTGCAGCGTGGAGCGCGGGCCGCGCGCGCGCTAGGCTGCGAGCCGTGCCGGGGGCTCGCCGCTGGGGCGAGCGCGGGCCGGCACGGGACGGAGCACCGTGGATCGGGCGCGCAAGCGGAAGCGAGGTGGACGCGGCAACGAGGCACGCCCGGGGGCGACCCCCACGGGCCCGTCGCAAGCTTCGCCGCGCCCCGCGCCGGCACCCGCGCCGACGAGCGCCCCGGCGCCCCGCGCGAGCTCGGCCGCCCCGGCTGCGCCGATCGCCCGTCCGGAGCCGGCGCCGATCTCCCGTCCGGAGCCCCCGCCCTCGCTCCCCGAGGCCGCCGCGGGCTCGCTGCCCGGAGGCGCGCCCGAGCTCGACGATCACGAGGGCTACCTGCCCCCACCCGACGCCGACGAGAAGCCGTTGCCGGCGAAGTCGGACGCGGCGGGCGACGCCGGCGCGCTCGATCCCGTGACGGCCGCCCTCGTCCACGTCGCCTGCGACCCGGACGATTTGCCGCACGCCAAGGCGGCCCTCCGCAAGCTCGACCAACCGGCGGCGCTCGAGCGGGTCGCCCTCGCGGCGCCACTGCGCGAGGTGGCGCAGCTCGCGGTCGCCAAGCTCGCCGACGAGACGCGGCTCTTCCGGGTGGCGCTCGAGCAGGCCGACAGCGTCGTGGCGAAGGCCGCCGCCAAGCAGCTCACGCGCGAGGATCTGCTCGCCGAGCTCGCCATTCGGGCCGTGCACCAGCTCGTGCGGCAGGTGGCCGTCAAGCGGGTGCGCGATCCGGCCCTGCTCTCGACCGTGGTCGAGCAGGAAAAGCAAGCCGACGTGCGCCGGCGCGCCGTCCTCCGCATCACGGACGAGCGCGAGCTCGTCGAGCTCGCCGGCAACGACCGCGACGCCGAGATCCGGAAGAGTGCCTTCGAGCGTCTCACGAAGCCCGATCTCGTGCTGCGCGTGCTCGAGGGCAGCCAGTACGTCGACACCCGCGTCGCCGCCGCCGAGACGCTCGCCGACGAGCGCCGCCTGGCGCGCGCGGTCAAGCACGAGTCGCACCCGGCCGTGCTGCGGGCGGCGCTCGCGCGCATCCGCGCGCCGAAACTCCTCGTCGAGCTCGCCGAGGGCGCCGTACACCCCGAGGGGCGCGAGCTCGCGCTGCGCCGCGTGGACGATCCGGCCTGCCTCGAGCGGCTCGCGCAGAAGGATCCCGAGCCGCGCGTGCGCGAGCTCGCAGCCGAGCGCGTGCGCAACCAGGAGCTGCTCGAGGACCTGTCCGCGACCGACCCGGCGTGGCGCGTGCGCCGCATCGCCGTCTGTCGCCTGAAGCGCCCGGAGGCCATCGCGGACCGCGCGCGCAACGATCTCAGCTGGCAGGTGCGCAAGGCCGCCATGGAGCGTGTGCGCGACCGCGCGGTCATCGGCCACGGGGCCCGGTGGGACCGCGACTGGCCCGTGCGGCTCGCGGCGGTGACGCGGGCGCGCGACGAGGAGGTGCTGGCGAACCGCGCCAAGAACGACGAGCACCCGGCCGTGCGCCGCGCGGCCGTGGCGCGCGTGGCCGACGCGGCCATCCTCGCCAATCGCGCCCAGTACGACGAGGCGCTCGAGGTGCGGCTCCTGGCCGTGTCGCGGCTCGAGGACCGCTACGTGCTCGGCAAGATCGCCCAGGGCGACGGGGTGCCCGAGGTGCGCGACCGCGCGACCGCGCGCCTCGGCGAGCTCACCCCGCCGTCGCGCGCCTGAGTCGCGCCCGCGCGCGAGCCGCCCTCAGCGGGCCGCGGCCACGGTCGCCGCGCCGCCCGACGGCGACGGCGGCACCAGCACGGGCAGGTACTTGGCGAGCGTCGTCTGGACCATGCTGTCGTGCGGGTTGTTGCCGCGCGGCATCATGTGGTCGAGCGTGCGGACCGTCCCGGGCGGAAAGGCCGCACGCTTGCGCGCGTGCTTGAACGCCGTCTCGAAATCCTCGAGCGCGCGGCTCGGCCACGTCATGTCCTGCCAGGTCACGATGACCTTGGTCTCGACCGGCAGGCGCACGAGATGCCGGGCGATGTCGGGCCGCTGGCAGGTGTCGATCGAGAGCGCGGCGAAGGGGTGGTTCTTCGCCTGCGTCGCCGTCACGAGCCCGCCCTTCAGGTTGCACCCGGCGCCCGAGTGCCCGGCGACGATGACGCGCGACAGATCGATGGTGGCGATACCCTTCAGCCGCTCGGCCGTCCGCGCCACGAAGTTGTCGAGGTCGAAGCGCGGCCAGGCGTTGTACGCCTGCGAGATCGCGCTCTCGACGACCGAGCTCGGCGTCGCCACGAGGACGGGCTCGATCTTGCCGGCGTCGACGAGCCGCCCGACGATGCGCCGCAGATCGCCGTCGTCGCCGCTGTCCATCCAGCGGTAGGGGACGAGATCCTTGTTGGTGCCGTGCAGGAAGACGAGCAGGGGCACCGGCCGCTCCGGCGTCGCCGCGACGCGCTCGTGCACGAACACGCGCCCGAGCCAGGCGCGCTCGGGGTGCTGCACGTCGGCGCCGTCGTAGGCGTAGTCGTAGCTCTTGCCCGGGAGCGGCGGCGGGTTGCCGTCGGCGGCCGCCGGGCGCGCCCCGACGCCGAGCAGGCCGAGCCCGAGCGCGACGACGGCGAGCACACGCAGGCCCTGCGCGCAGGAGCTGCGCACGAGCCCGGGCAAGCACCGCGTGAGCATACGGGCACCTTAGCAGAGGCCCCGCGACCGGCGCGAGTTCGGGGCGGCCCGAGCCGGCACCGGGCACGAGCCCGACTCCGTCAGCCCGCGAGCTCCACCTTCGCGAGGGGCGCGTCGCCGAGCTGCACGAGCCGGGTCGGATACGCGAGCGCGGCGCCGACCCCCTCGACCGCCTCGAGCAGCTCGAGCAGGAGCTCGCCCTTGAGAACCGTCCAGGCCGCGAGGTTCTCGGCCCTGAACCAGGCCATGACCTCGAGGTCGAGCGACGCCTCGCCGAGGCGCGCGAAGCCCACGTAGAGCTCGTCCGGCCACACGTTGTCGCGGGCGCGGAGCAGCTCCTCGATGCGGGCGCACAGGGCGCGCATCTGGCGCGAGCTCGTGGCGCGCGTGAGCGCGAGCGTGCAGTGGAGGCGAAACCGGTCGCGCAGCGCGTAGCTCTCGATGCTCATCTCGGCGAGCTTGCCGTTCGGGATCGACACCACCGTGCGGTCCTGCGTGCGGATGCGCGTCGAGCGCAGGCCGATGCGCTCGACCGTGCCGCCAAAGCCGCCCGCCGACACGTAGTCGCCCTCGCGCAGCGGCTGATCGACGCCGATGGAGAAGGCTCCGAACAGGTTCTCGACCGTCTTTTGCGCCGCCAGGGCGACCGCAAGGCCGCCGATGCCGAGCCCGGCCACGATGCTCGTCGGCGAGTAGCCGAGCTCGCTCACGACGACGATCGCGCCGATGGCGACGAGCACGACCTTGCCGATGCGCCCGGCGAGCGGCAGGAGCGAGCGCATCGCGGGACGCGACGAGGCCCAGCGCGCCTTCTGCATGCGCTCGCGCGTCACGTCGAGCGTGCGGAAGACCAGCCACAGGACGGCGAGCATGGCGCTCATGCGCAGCACGGCCCCGACCGCGCGCTCGGCCGCCGGCGGCAGCCCGAGCTGCAGCGTCCCGAGCCACATCCCGAGCAGCGCCCAGCCGATCGTGAACGGACCTCCCAGACGCGCGACCACGCGGTCGTCCCACAGGCTCGGCGTGCGCGCCGCGAGCCAGCGCGCCAGGCCGCGCGTGAACCGCCCGAGCACCCAGCCGAGGGCGAGCGCCGCCAGCGCCACGAGCGCCATCCCGAGCCACTGCCAGTACGGGATGCCGTAGGGCCCCGCGCGCAGGAGGAGCCGCGGCAGCCGATCGATGAGCCAGCGGTTGTCGAGCTGCGCGTACCAGTCGTTGATGCGCTGGACGGTGCTGTGCTCGAACACCCACGGGAAACCCTGCGCCCCGCGGCGCACCATCGTGACCGGCTGGTCGTCCGCCGGCGTCCGCACGGTGCCGATCCGGTCCGCGTGGGGCGCGAGCCCGTCGCCGACCTCACCGGTCGCGAGCGGCGACACCGTTTCGACGTCGACCGCCGCGTGCCGGTCGAGGACGGCCTTCAGCCGGCGCGCGAGCTCGGCTCCCTCGGCCTGGTCTTGCCGCCAGAGCTCGAGGTGCCGGGCCGCCTCCTCGAACTGCCCGGCACCGCAGCGCTCGAGAAAGCGCTCGAGCGAGGCGCGCGGCGAGTCGGGCGCGACCTCGACGCCGCCGGCCGAGGACGCGGGCGCGGGTGCGGTCCCCGCAGGTTGCGCGTGGACGGTCGCCGGCAAGGCGAGCACGGCGAGTGCGAGCGCGGCGAGCGCGACCGCCGAGAATCGGAGCGCGAGGAGTCGGAGCGCGAGTCGGAGCGCGAGGGGTACGGGAGCCATGGATCCTCCTGTCACCCGGAGCGGTCAGCCCGCCCGGCCCGCGGCGTCAAGCGGTGTCGTGCGTTCGCGCGCCAGACCGTCAGGTGCCCTTCCAGGGCTCGCCCGGCAAGCGGCCGACGAGCGCCCGCCACACGAGGTCGTACGCCGCGTCGAAGCTCCACGCCTGACCGGTCGCCAGCAGCGGGGTCATGTCCGCGGCGAAGACGCGGTCGGCCCTCTTCGCCGCGAGGTTCTGCTCGAACATCGCTCGCGTGACGCGTGCACCGTCCTGCTCCATGTGGCGCGCGAATGCCTCGACGATGCGGTCGGGCGACGCGCCCTCGCGCCGCAGTGCGAGCCCGAGGTCGAAGAGGTCCCGCCCCTGCTTGCGCTGGTAGAGCGCGCGAAGCTTCGTGCCGAGCAGCTCGTCGAGCTCGTAAGTGCGGACCTCTGCCGCACGCGAGAAGTCGCTCGGAATCACTGGGCGGGCTCCACGTTCGCGTTGACGACGAGCCTCCAGCGATCGAGGCGCTGCGCGCCAGCCTTGGATTCCCCGCGGACGAGCGGCGCCACGGCGTGCGCGTGCTCCTTCACGTGGGGCACGAGCACGTCGCCGACTTCGCGGTGCCCTACCAGGTCGAGGAGGTAGCCGAGGCGCTGCACCCACGCGATCGGGCACAGCGTCGCCGCGGCGAGCAGCTTCGGTGCGTCGAGCGCCTCGCCGAGCTCTGCGAGCACGGAAGCCACGTTGTCGAGACCGCCGCAAGCATCCGGGTAACCCACGAGCTCGAGCGCCGTGGCCTCGGCCGACGCCACGCGGAGCACGCCGCGCGGCGTGTTCTTCTCGACGACTGGCGTGCGCTCCAGGTCCGTGCGGGCGACGAACTGCACGCGCACCTCGCCGCATGCGAAGGACCGACGGCTCGTTTTCACCATGACCTGAAAGCGCTGGGGTCGCTGATGGGCCGCGCCATGCAGCTCGGCCGCGCTGAGGAGCGCCGCGTAGTAGACCTCACCGAGGTGCGCCATCAGCTGCGGCACGAACTGCTCGGCCGGCAGGCAACCCAGGCGTCGGTACTCGGGGGGAACGACGACATGGAAGCCGCGGTGCGGGTCCGCGACCTCGCCCTTGGCCTTCAGCCGCCGCAGCGACGCGCGCACCGCGGGCAGCGAAGCGCCGAGCGCAGCCACCGCTTCGTCCGTGGTGAAGTGGTGCCGGCCGCGCGCGGCAAGACCAGCGATGAGCTCGAATGCACGCACCATGGCGGAGTCGTTGCATGCACAAAGTAACGTCGGGCGTGGTTTTCTGCAAGTACCGGCCGCCGCCCGCCTCCCCCACTTCAACCCGTAAGGACTTTGCGCTCCGCCCCACCCCGGCCCTATCGTGGGGTGACGCGCGCGTGTCGCGCGGGTGACGCGCGGGTGACGCGGCTCGACGCCACGCGACCCGACGTGACGCGCCACCGCACGGCCGAGGCACCGGCAATGAGCGAGACCGCGAACGGCAAGAGCGACCGCCACGACTACCGCATCTGGTGGTTCGCGTTCGGCTACTTCGCCTGCTACGCGCCCTACAGCGCGCTCGCCAAGGCGCTCAGCAAGGGCCTGCTGCCGGGCATGGACAAGCCCTTGGCGGCCTTCGCGCTCCTGCCGGCCAACGCCATCGCGTCGCTCGCGGGCATGTTCGTGTTCATCAGCGCCATGCGCTGGTGGCGCTACGCCGGCTCGCGCCAGGTCCTCGGCCTGCGCGTGCCCGTCCCCGGCATCTGGACCTTCCTCTCGGGCCTGTGCACGGCCGGCGTCGTGGCCACGACGACCCTCGCCTACACGATCAAGGGCCCGTCGATCGTGTTCATGATGCTGCTCATGCGGGGCGGCGTGCTCGTCATCGCCCCGCTCGTCGACTTCGTGTCGCGGCGCCACGTGCGCTGGTTCTCGTGGGTGTCGCTGCTGCTCACCGTCGCGGCCCTGCTCGTCACGGTGCTCGACACGAAGAGCACGGACCTCTCGACGCTCGCCAAGGTCGACGTCGCCATCTACCTCGCCGGCTACTTCGTGCGCCTGCGCTTCATGAGCCGCCTGGCCAAGAGCGACGACAAGGACGCGACCAAGCGCTACTTCGTCGAGGAGCAGATGGTCGCGACGCCCTCGCTCCTGGTCGCGCTCGTCGTCTGCGCCCTCATCGGCGGCGACGGCGTCCTCGGCGACGTGCGCTACGGCTTCACCGACTTCTGGACGAGCGGCATCGCTCTCCACGGCATCGCGGTCGGCCTGCTGTCGCAGGGCACCGGCATCTTCGGCGGCCTCATCCTGCTCGACCGGCGCGAGAACTCCTTCTGCGTGCCCGTGAACCGCGCCTCGAGCGTCCTGGCCGGCATCGTGGCCACCGTGCTGCTCTCCGTCCTGGCGAACCAGCCCGGCCTGCCCACCGCCGAGATCATCGCCGCCGGGCTCGTCATCGTGGCGATCGTGTTCCTCACCTGGCCGGTCTTCCAGGCGCGCTTCTTCCCGCGCCCGGCGCCGCCGGGCGCTGCCGCGGAAGGCGCGCCCACCGAGGGGCGCTGAGGCGGGCAGGCGCGGGAAGGGCCGGGAAGGGCACCTCTCGAAGCGCTCGACGTCGTCACAGGTGCGCGTCGAAGAACGCGAGAATGTGCTCCCACGCGCGCTCCGCCGTCTCGGGCTCGTAGCGCACGTGCATGAGCGGCCACGAGAGGAACGACGCCACCGGGTGGGAGCCGTCGGTGAGGAACGAGTGCCCTGCCCCGGGGAACAGGTGCACCTCGTGCTCCACACCGAGCTCTTCGAGCTCGCGCTCGAGCTTCTTCGCCTCGGGCGCGAACAGCCGGTCGCGCTCGCCGTAGCAGGCGATGACCGGCCCGGTGCCCTCGAGGACGGCACGCGGCGGGGTCTTGCCGTAGTTCGCCGAGACGGCACCCCACCCGCGCCCGACGGCCAGCGCGAAGCCCCCGCCCATGCAGAACCCGATGATCCCGATCCGCGCCGCCGAAAGGCCCGTCTGCTCGCACAGCCACGCGCGCGCCCCGAGCACCTGCCGCACCGGCAGGCCCTCGCCCGTCGAGATCGCGACCATCATGCGCCGGATGCACCCGAGCTGCGTCCCGTGCGCGAACAGATCGGGCGCGACGGCCGCGTACCCCGCCCGCGCGAAGCGGTCGCAGACCCGGTCGATCTCGGGCTGCCGGCCGAAGACCTCGTGCACGACCACGACCCCGTGCGCCGCGCCCTCGGGCAGGACGGCGTAGGCCGGGACGGCGTGGCCGTCGACGGTGAGCGCAACTTCGGCGCCCTGGGCGGAGATCACGGGCACACTGCTCCTTCCGGGCCCTAGCGACTAGGCTAGGCCTAGCCATGGTCCCGACACGGGTCAATCTCATGAACGGCCGGCGTCTTCCGCGCACCAAGCTAGCGGTGAAATCCCCGGGAGACGCACCACCCCCATGTCCCTGAGGTCCCGGACGGAGCGGCTGCTGCGCGAGCGCGACCGCGACCTCGACGGCAGCGAGGAGCCCGGCCCGCGGGATCGAGAGTCGACGCTCGAGCTCGTGCTGGAGCTGTGTGTCGCGGCAGCGGTGCTCGGGTCGGTGATGGCCCTCGGCGCGGTGCACGTGCCCGTGATGGCGGTCGTCGGCTGCGTCGCGACCCTGGGCCTCGGCGTCGCGATTCGCCTCGGCGCGCGCGCGCACTTCCGACCGGCGCTCGTGTTCGGCGCCCTCGCCCTGTACTCGGCGCTCCAGGCGATACCGCTCCCCATGGGCATCCTGCGCGCGATCGCGCCGAGCAACGCCGACGTGTGGTCGCGTGCCCTGCTTCCGTTCGGTGCCGAGCTCACCGCCGCTCCCGTCTCGCTCGATCCCGGCGCCAGCCTCGTCGAGGCCCTCCGCTGGTACAGCTACGGCGCCTTGTTCATCGCCGCAGCGACGATCGCCGCACGCCGCGGGCCGAGGTGGGGGATGAGCCTCGTGTTCGGATCGGCGCTCGCTGCCGCCGCCGCGACGGTCGGCCACGGGCTGCTCGGCATGACCAAGGTCTTCGGCATCTACCAGCCCGCCTTCAAACCGATGGCCTGGCACCTGGGCCCGCTGCTCAACCCGAACAACCTCTCCGGGTACCTGAACCTCGGTGCGTTCTGCGGCCTCGCGCTCCTCGCCGACTCCAAGGACCCGATGCCGCGCTGGATGGTTGCAGCAGGTATCGTCATCCTCTTCGGGGTGAACGCCACGACCGGCTCGCGGGCCGGGCTTGCCGTGCTCATCCTCGGGCTCGTGGCCCTCACCATTGCGCTGTTCATCAGCCGGCGCAGCCGTGGGTCGGGCGGGGACGCCTGGCGCCGCGTCGGGCTGGTCGCCGGTCTCGCGCTCGCCATGGGCATCGGGCTCGCCGTCCTCAGCGGCGCGCGGCGCATGTGGGCCGAGCTCTACGATCAGAGCCTGGTGAAGCTCGATCTGCTCAACTGGGTGCGACCGGTGGTCGTCGACCACCCGGTGTTCGGCGTCGGCCGGGGCGCCTTCGAGAGCGTGTTTCCTGCCTACCAGCCGACCGACGGCTCGCTCGTGTACACGCACGCCGAGAACTTCATCGCCCAGTGGCTCGCCGAGTGGGGCATCGTCGCGACGGTCCTCGCGCTCGGCGCCTTCGCCTGGTTCTTCCGCCCGGGCAAGCTGCGCCTGAGCCGCAGCGGTCCCGCGACCGCAGCGTGGGTCGGGGTCGTGGTGCTCGCGCTGCAGAACTTGCTCGATCTCGGGCTCGAAGTCCCCGGCGTCTGCATCGCCGCCGCGGCGGTCACCGGATCGGTGTGGGGCAACGCGCGACGCGGCGAGCCCGAGTCCGGTCGGCGGGCCTCGCGCAAGCGGCGCCGCCTCGCCTGGGCAGCCGTCGCCGCCGGCACTGCGCTCGTGGGCGGCACGGCCTACGCCGGCTGGCATGACCTCGGGAGCGATCGCGTGCGCCTGCAGCGGGCCGTGCTCGCCGACGAGCCCCCGCGCAGCGATGGCCGCCTGTCGGAGCTGCGCCTGCAGCTGAGAAAGGCCATGTTGCGCCACCCGTCCGAGGCCTACTTCGCGCTGCTCGGCGCCACGCTCGCCACGCAGGAGCGCGACGAGGCCGCGATGCCCTGGTTGCAGCGCGCCCTCGAGCGCTCGCGCCTGAACGGGCGCGCGCACCTGCTTGCGGCCCACACGCTCGCCGAGGCCGGCCAGCGCTCGCAGGCCTTGCTCGAGCTACGCCTCGCCGTGGAGAGCGAAACCCGCCTCATCGACGGCGCGGTCGAGCTCATCGCCCGCCTCGCGACCACCCCCGACGAGCTTCTGAGCGCGGTGCCGGACGGCATCCTGGGCGCGGCCGTGCTCGACTCTCTCGCGGCCGAGCTCGGGACCGGCGAGCGGCGGGCGCTCGGGGAATTCTGCGATGGGCAGGCCCTGGAGCGGAACCCCAAGCGTGCCGGCCCCCACACGAGGCTCGCGGCGGGCGTCATCTCCCGTATCGCGGCCGGTCGCTGCGAGGACATCACCGCGTGCCGTGCAGCAGTCGAGGCACACGCCGTCGCCCTCGCCGACATCGACCCACGCAGCTCCGCAGCGGCGCAGCTACGAGCCAGCCTGCTCATCGCCGAGGGCCACCCGGACGACGCCGAATCGCTCCTCGCAACCGGCTGCGAGGGGGTCACGGACCTCGCGCCCTGCCTGCAGCTGCGCGCCAGCGCCGCCGCGAAGTCGAGCTCCCCGGAGCGGCTCCAGGTGGCCGCCAAGGCCCTGCTCTCGGCGAGCTGCATGCGCAGCGACCGATGCGCCGAGGCGGCCACGTGGCTCGGCGACCTACACGGCTCGCGCGGCGAGTGGGGCACCGCAGTGACGCACTACGAGCGCGCTACGCGCGAGGCCCCGAACGACGAGCGCTTCCTCAAGCTCGCCGACGCAGCCTCGAGCGCCGGCCTCCACTCGCAGGCGACTCAGCTCTACGAGCGGCTCCTCCGGCACAGGGACGACCCAGAGCTGCGCCGCAAGCTCGAGCGCGCGCGCAGCGCTGCATTTCCGCGGCCATGACGCCCGCCACGACTACACTACGAGCCAGGCGCACCTCGTCGGTCCGACGCACGCGCTCAGGAGCTACGTGATGCCCTCCCCCTACGAGTACCTCGCCACCGGGCGGAGGAGCTCGCTGTTCGAAGAGGACGTGCGCGAGCACGCGGCCGAGCTCGACCGGGAGATCGGGGGCAGCAGGGTAGCGGTCATCGGCGCGGCGGGGTCCATCGGTAGCTCGGTCGTTCGGAGCCTCCTCGCACACCGCCCTCGCGCGCTCGTGCTCGTGGATCTCAGCGAGAACAACCTCGTCGAGATCGTGCGCGAGCTGCGCTCCGACCCGACGATCGCCATGCCCGAGGACTTCGCCACGCTGCCCATCGGGCTCGGCAGTGTCGAGTGCTCCCGCTACTTCCGCGAGTCGGCGCCCTTCGATTTCATCCTGAACCTCGCCGCCATGAAGCACGTGCGCTCGGAGAAGGACGTCTACTGCCTCATCCGGATGATCGACACCAACGTGCTCCACCCGCATGCCTTCCTGCGGGAGCTGTCGACGCCCTGTCGCAAGTTCTTCTCCGTGTCCTCCGACAAGGCCACCCGCCCGGCGAACCTCATGGGGGCGAGCAAGATGCTGATGGAGAAGATCCTGCTGGTCGAGAGCTCGCGCCAGCCCTTCTCCACGGCGCGCTTCGCCAACGTCGCCTTCTCCGACGGGAGCCTGCCGCACGGGTTCTTGATGCGGATCGCGAAGCATCAGCCGATCGCCGCACCCGACGACGTCAAACGCTACTTCATGTCCCACGAGGAGGCCGGCCAGATCTGCGTCCTCAGCTGCGTGCTCGGCGAGAATGGGGACGTCTTCTTTCCCAACCTCGCGCGCGAGCTCGGCGAGAAGACCTTCGCCGCCATTGCCCGCGATCTCCTGCACGAGCTCGGCTACGAGCCGGTGGCCTGCGCCTCGGAGCAAGAGGCGCGCGCCCGCGCGCGCGAGCTCATCGCCGAGCGCAAGTGGCCGTGCTGGTTCTTCCGAAGCGACACCTCGGGCGAGAAGCCTTTCGAGGAGTTCCACACCGGGGGCGAGAAGCTCGACCTCGCGCGCTTCCCTCACATCGGCATCGTCAAGCAGTCGCAGACGGACGTGGACGAGCGTGCCGTTGCAGACTTCCTGCGCTTCGCCGCCGCCGCACGCAGCGACCCGCGGATCCTCAAGGCCGACTACGTGCGCGAGCTCCGCCGCGTAGTCCCGGATCTCGATCACCTCGAGACCGGCAAGAACCTGGACCAGAAGATGTGAGCCCGACGTCGGCACCCCAGGCGCCTCCGCGGGTGGGTCGGGGCAAGCTGCGCGAGTGGCTAGGCCGGCCACACACCGTGAGTCTTTTGGGCGTGGCGGTGGAAGCCGGGCTCGCCCTGCTCGGGTCGGTGCTCACCGCACGCCTGCTCATGCCCGAAGGCCGCGGCCAGCTCCAGCGCTGGGTGTACTGGACCGGCGTCATCACGGGCGTCGCCGGTTTCGGCATGATCACGGCTCTGCCCCAGCTCGTCGGGGCACGCCGCCTGTCGCTCGACGACGCGCGCCGCATGTTCACGCTCCTCGCGGTGACGCTGGCGCCCGCCGCCGTGCTGCTCGGCATGCTCCTGCTCACCGGCACCGCCTGTCCCGGCGAAGGGTCCGACGCGGGCTGGTACTGGATGCTGGCGCTCGCCGTGCCGGGCGGCGTCGTGGGCGCCCTCGGCTACGGCATGCTGGTGGCTGCGGGGCGCGTGCGCGCCCTGATGGTGACGCGCGTCGCGGGCACGGGGCTGCGCGTCCTGGGCCTCGGACTGCTCATGGTGCTGCTCGTGCGCAGCGTGCTGTTCGCGTCGGTCGTCATCGGGGTCACGAGCGCCGCCGCCGGCGTGGCGCTCACGGTGCTCGTACGTCCGCGGATCCCCCGCCGGGACGCGCTTCAGCCGCTCTGGCCTCTGCTCGCGCGGGGCGCGGCGATCCACGCGTCCACTCTGGTGGCGATCGCGCTCACGGTCGTGAATCAGGGCTGGGCGTATGCGCGGCTCTCGGACGAGGACTCCGGGCTCTTCGGCGTTGCGGCGGGTGCCGCGGCGACGCTGCAGGTGATCTCGCTCGCCGAGCTCACAGCGAGCACGGTCGCCATGTCGGACACCGCTCTGGGGTGGGGCGCTGTCCGCCGCGCGTTGCGGCGCTCTTCCATGCTCTCGGCACTCGGCGCCGTCGTCGCCGTAGCGGTCGCCCCGTTCGCGGTGCCGCTCGTCTTCGGCACAGCCTTCGCAGGCGCCGTGTGGCCGTTCTGCCTGCTCGTGGCCGCCACAGCGGGAGAGAACATCTCGAAGGTGAGCCAGGCGGCGCTGCAGAGCCGCGGCTACCCCAAGGTCGCGTGGGTTGTGGACGGGGCGCGTGCAACCAGCCTCGTCGCCTGCATGGCCACGTTCGGCATCGCGAACGGGGTCGTGGGCGTGTCTCTGGCGACGGCGATCGCGCAGGGCGTCGCCGTGGTAGCCGGCCTTGCGGCGCTGGTGGTCGCCCGCTATCGACTGGCACCCGCGCCTCCTCCCGCATCGATCCTCCACGATGACCCCCGCGAGCCCTGCGCGGAGGGCGGCTCCGACCCCTTACCCGCTCGAGGTGAACCGCCGTGCGCTTGACGCTGCTGCCACTGTTGGCCTGTCCCGGATGCGGGGGCAGCCTCGAGCTGCGCACGTTGCGCGAGGCCACGGCACCCGCCGGAGGCGGCACGGCAGCAGCGCCGGAAATCGACCTCGGCGTCCTCTCCTGCTCGACTTGTCCCCGGGCCTACGCGCTCGTGGACGGCATTCCACGCCTGACGCTGCCCGGATTCGCGGCCGGTCCATCACCGCTTGACCTCCTCGGGGCGCGCGCCACGGAGCTGCCGACCGAGCTCCGCCAGCGCCTCGGCGCCATGATGGCAGCAGCCAACGAGCCAGAGGCCGAGTGGGCGCGCGCCGAGATGAAGTTCTGGGACGGCCAGGCATACGCTGACCCGTCCGTGCCTCCGGTGGGCCTCGACCGGACGTATCCGAGGAAGAAGCACCTCATCGATCCCCTGCTGCGCATGCGCCGACCCGAGGTGATCATCGAGGTGGGCTGCGGTCGCGCCGAGACGGTGACGGCGTGCCTCGACCTCGCGGCCATGGGTGCTCTCTACGTCGGCGTCGACCTGGCGCTCGGAGGGCTGCGTCTCGCGCGGCGGCGCGTCCCCGGTGAGTTCGTGCAGGCGAGCATCACCCACCTGCCGTTTCGGGAGGATGTGGCGGACTGGCTCCTGTGCTTCGGCACACTGCACCACCTTCCGGGGCATGAACGCCGCGCGCGCGCGCTCGTGCACCTGCTCAAGCCGGGCGGGCTCGCGGCCTTTCACGAGTCGGCCGATCGGCCCGCGGTGTTCGGCCGCGTCCCGGCGATCCGCCGGCTCGTCGGTGAGGAGAGCGAGCACGAGGGGCACATTGATGCCGAGGCACTACGCGATCTGCTGGCGGCAGAGGGCGAGCTCGTGTTCTTCCGGCCTGAGCTATCGGCCCTGCGCACCTGGCTGAACGTGGCCTTCTACCCGTTCCTCACGCGCTCGCGCTTGGTCCTGGACCTCCTCGACGCTTGCGACCAGGTCGCGATCGCAAAGCTCGGCCCCCTCGTTCCGCCCTTCCGCGCAGGGTCGGTAATGGCTCTCGTGCGCCGCCGCGGGCGCGAGCCCGAGGCACCCGTGGATGCCGCCCGGCAGCCCGAGCGCTGAGTTCGGACCCATGAAGGATCAGCCAGCGCTGCGCGTCTGCGTCACCGGCCCCACCGGGTTTCTGGGGCCCTATCTGCTGCGGGAGCTGCGTCGTGCGCTCCCCGGCGCTCGACTGGTCGGCCTGGTGCGGCGCGCCCCTGCGGAGCCTCTACCCGACGTCGAGTACACCACGGCCTTCGAGGGAGCCGATCTGGTCTTTCACCTCGCCGGCGGGGGCGGCGTCGAGACCTCCTGGCGCGATCCCAAAGGAGACCTCCTGCTGAACGCCGGCTCGACGCTGGATCTCCTTCAGCTCCTGGAGAGAACGGGGCGCGCGACCGTGGTTCTCGCGTCGTCCATGGCGGTGTACGGCGAGGTCGACGGAACGGTGCGCGAGGACGAGCCGCTGCGACCGATCTCGCCCTACGGCGTGAGCAAGCTCGCCGCGGAGCGCTACGTGCAGGCCTACGCGCGGGCCGGGCGCGTCGACGGCAGAATCGCCCGGATCGGGAACCTCTACGGCCCTGGCCAGCGCCGCCTGGTGATCTTCGACCTCGCCCGCCAGGCCGTGGCCTCGCGCGGGCCGCTCCGGCTGCGTGGCTCCGGCACCGAGGTGCGTGACTTCGTGCACGCGACGGACGTGGCGCAGGCGCTCGTCGCCATCGGCCTGCGCGGCGAGGACTCGGGGGCGTACAACGTCGGTTCGGGTGCCCCCGTGACGCTGCGTCGCGTCGCCGAGCTCGTCGCGACTGCGGCCGGCCTCGACCCGGCCGCGGTCGAGACGGACGGCATGCCAGACACGGGCAAGGTGGGGGTCTTCCTTCCGTCCACCGAGCGGCTTGCGTCTCTCGGCGTTCGCGCCGCCATGCCACTGGAGCGGGGCATCCAGGAACCGGTCTCCTGGGCGAGGAGCGTGTCGTGATCAGTGGGGCCGGCGCGTGGCAACGACATGCGCGCCGAGCCCCCGGCAGCTGTAACGAGGTGTGAGAGATGCGCGCTGTCATTCTCGCGGGCGGCAAAGGCCGCCGACTCAAGCCCTACACCGCAGTCTTTCCGAAGCCGCTCATGCCGCTCGGCGACCGCCCGATTCTCGAGATCGTCGTGGGCCAGCTGCGCGAGGCGGGGTTCGACGACCTCACCTTCGCGGTCGGGCACCTCGCCGGGCTCATCCAGGCCTACTTCGGAGACGGCAGTCGCTTCGGGGTGCGGATCGAGTACTCGCTCGAAGACGAGCCCCTCGGCACGGCCGGGCCGCTGAGCCTGATTCGACCGCCCACCGACGACTTCCTGGTCATGAACGGCGACCTGCTGACGGACCTCGACTTCCGCCAGTTCCTGGCTGCCCATCGCTCTTCGGGCGCAGTGGCCACGCTCGCCGTCTACCGGAAGTCCGTCGACATCACCCTCGGCGTGCTCGACCTCGACGCACAGGATCGCGTCGTCGGCTACACCGAGAAGCCGACCTTGCACTACCTCGTCTCGAGTGGAATCTACTGCTTCAAGCCCGCCATTCTGTCGCGTCTCCCGCGCGGCACGCGGCGTGATCTGCCCGAGCTCGTGCTCGAGCTCATCGCCGCGGGCGAGCCCGTGCACGGCCACCGCTTCGGCGGCTACTGGCTCGACATCGGTCGACCCGAGGACTACGAGGTCGCGCTCGCCGAGGTCGCCAAGGGTCGGTTCGAGTGACCCTGCGGGTTCTCTCCATCCAGCCTCACCGGGTCCGCGGCGGCCCGGCCATTCAGCACCTCGGCTTCCTTCGCGGGCTGCGTGCCCACGGCTGGTCCGTCCACGCCGTGATCCCGGCCGGCCACGAGCTCGAAGCCGAGTACCGGTCGACGGCGAGTGCCGTGCACACGTTGCCGAGCCTGCCGACCGTGCCGCGCACGACCTCTCCGATGCGGCTGGCGGCCTACCTCGGGGAGACGGCGCAGCTCTCGCTCAGGCTCGCCACGCTGGCCCGCCGCGTGGACGCCGACGTGGTGCACACCTTCAACGAGGCCGTCCCGGCCGGAGGTCTCGGCGCGCGCTACGCGCGCCGCGCATCGGTGGTTCACGTCATCGGCATGTCGGTGCTCGCCCCGCGGTGGGTCGCCGTGCCCTACGCTCGCGTCCTTGCCGCCAGCAACGACCGCATCGTATGCTGCCAGCAAGCGATCCGGGACGCATTCGCGTCGCTCGGGGTCCCGCGCGCCAAGCTCGACGTCGTGTACAACAGCATCGACGCGGAGGCCGTGCGCCACGTGGCCGACGTCGCTCCGCCCGTCCCGAAGCACCTGCCGCTGCGCGTCGGCATGGTCGCGGGCATGGATCCGCGCAAGGGGCACCTCGACTTCGTGGCGGCCGCGGCCCTCGTGTGTGCGCGGCGGTCCGACGTGGAGCTCTGCATCGTCGGCTCCACGGTGGGTAATCCCGAGTACCTTGCGGCGGTAGCGGGCCGCATCGCCGCAGCGAATCTGGGCGATCGCTGCCGCCTCCTCGGCGCCGTCGAGCGGGTGGAGCCCTGGGTCAGGTCCTTCGACGTGCACTGCGTGCCGTCCCTGACGGAGGCACTGTCGGTGGCGGCGCTCGAAGCCATGGCGCTTGCCCGACCGATCGTGGCCACGCGGGTCGGCGGCAACCCCGAGCAGGTGGAGGACGGCGTCACGGGTCTCCTCTGCCGAGCGCAGGACCCGCAAGATCTAGCCGAGAAGGTGCTGGCGTTGCTTGCGGCTCCGGGACGCCGCAGCGCCATGGGTGCAGCCGCGCGAGCTCGAGCCGACGAGCTGTTCGGGCTCGAGCGCAACGTCGCTCTGCTCGACCGGGCCCTCCGCGACGCCCTCGCTGCTCGCGCCGGGCGCCGCTCGCGGTCCGCTCAAAGCTGAAAGACGCAAGACGACGGGCGGACCGTGGCAGCCCAGCGCTGCCGGGCAGCAGCACGCGCGCACACCGCGTGCCGCCCCCTTCCGCAGGCAAGGTAAAGGCGTGCCTTGCAGGCACTTGCAGGCACCAGCCGGCAGCCCTCACGGGGGCTGCAACTGCCGCGGCTGACCTCCCGCGCCCGAGGACTCCCAGGCTCGCGGCCGGCGCTCTCCCGCCTCGAGCAGCCACGACAGGGGCACCACGAGCCCGATGCCGCCACTCAGCATTGCCGTAAATATTGACCCCTCGCCAAGCCCCACGGACGCGATCACCAGCCAAGAGAATAGCGCCACGCTCGTGGCTGTGCGGCGCCGCGCCATCGCCCAGCGATCCAGCACCACGAGCAACGCCCCGACGCACATCGAGCCTACGATGACGCCGGGCCACCCGAAGGCGGCCCACATCTCGGTCGACCAGAGTCCGTTGAAGCACACATTCGGCCCGGCCGTGAGGCGACCGACAAGGACCGGGGGATTGAGGTAATCCTTCACGTCCGCGATCTTTGCGATGAGCCCGATACCGAGGCCGTAGTTGAAGTCGATGAGCCCCGGATACACGTGAAGATAGGCGTGGATCGCGACGATCGGCGCGATGAAGACGCGGCTCACGGTGGACCCAAGGGCGTCGAGGGCGCTCTGGCCGTAGGTCAGCGCATAGCCCGCCGTCCCTACCGCCGCCACGATGCCCGTCGTCCCGAGCACGGCACGGACGGGAATGCGCGGCGAGCGTGTACGAAGGAAGAAGAAGTTCGCAAAGACGTGGAAGATGAGGATGATGAGCGGCGCCTTGTGGAGTGATGCCGTCGAGGTCATGACCAACATCCCGAACAGGGCGAGCGCGACGACCCCCCAAACCGCCTTGCGCTCGATCCGCCACATGTTGAATGCGATGGACATCAGCACCGGCCCGAAGAGCTGGTTCACCATAGCGCCGCCATACGCATACGGATTCTCTGTCGCGAACGCCACCCGGTAGGCGCTCAACATGTCGTGCTCGCCGCCGAACTCGAACAGCATCTCGATGCCGGTCCGTTCCGTCGACGTCGCGTAAAGCACTCCGACCACGAACGTCGGAATCACCAGGGCCACGTACACGGGAACGCGTAGGCCGGTAACTGCTCCGGCGGTTTGCTCGAAGAAATGCTGCTGGGTCTCGACGACATCGAAACGCAGGGCGACAGCCGTCAGAGTCGCGCCGAGCACGAAGCATCCGAACGTCGCGGCGATGAAGAACGGGTACTCGGTCGCTATGGGCAGGGGCAGCACCGGGTCCGCGGCGTACGAAACCGACATGACCCCGTACTGCATGAATGCAGCAACGAACCCCAAGCCCACCACCGAGGGCCGCTGAAAGATCTTGAACCGGTAGGCCATCCACGCGGAGCTCGCGACCAGAGCCACCACCAACCCGAAGGCTAGATCTGCACGCACGACGTCACCCGTGTGTCCGCGTCCGCTCGACGGACGCGAGGCGCGCTGCACGGCTCGCGCTGCCGAGGACCCCGCGCCCCGCGGTCAGCGTCCGCCAACCCTTGTGACCGCATTGCGCAACGGCGAAGGCGCCAGCCAGCCGCTCGCCACTGCCCCGAGGAATGCCTGAGGCATGCTCGCGTCACGCTCCCATTCCAGCTCCCAATTCGCGCCATCGGCACCCCCTCGCAGGCGATGGTGTTTCTGGCTCGGAAACCACACGCTCGGCATCTGACCCAGAAACCCGGCCCACTGACTGAAGCCCGAGCCCGACGCCACGAGCACGCGTGCCTGCGAAAGGCTTAGGATGTCGGTAATGGCGGTGCGCGGCGCCACGAACTCGACCCCCGGCAGTCGCAGGACCGGGGCGAGCTCTGCTTCGGTGCCGTCCGAGAAGAGCCGAACGGGGTGCTCCGCGCCCAGGCCCCGACGTAGCGCGCTCACAGCAGCGGCGTACCACTCAATCGGCGTCTGCTGGTTCCTTCTGCCCGCCCGCAGATCGGCGTCCGAAGGCGGTCGGGTGAAGTCGCCCCGCCGTACGTGCACGCCAATGAACGGTCGATCGACGAAAGCAGCGCGAACGTACTCCGGTCGGGTGATTCGCAGCAGCTCGTGCAAGAGAAGCGCGTGGTCGTCGCGCAAGGTGTCGAAGCCACGGTCCTCGTAGAACACGACGAGCGTAGGTGCCGCCGACGTCCGGCGCTGCAGGGCGTCGCCGGCGTGGTCCTCGTCCACGCGTCGACCGATGGCCAGGCACAGGAGGCGCAGGGCGCCGCCCACGTAGCCCTCGCTGCGAAACAGCTTATGGTAGGCGCGCTTGTCGCGCTCGCGTCGCAGGTAGGGACCGATGCGCAGCTGCCGCCACTGCGGAGCCAGCATGGGCACGCCGTTCTTGCGGCTCCACACGACGCAGCGCGCCCACGCGCCCATCATGTGCCCGAGGCCGGCGCGCACCATCTGCGGGTAACCGTAGACATCGGAACCTGCGCCGATGCTCCGAAGAACGGCGTGGGCTGCCGGCGCGACGAAGCGGTGTGCTGGACTCATGATGTGTGCGGCGTGGCAGGAGCGATGCGTGTCAGCGTGGAGACGGCGCGTCGGCCGAAGTCAGAACGTGCTCCCGGAGCAGGTTCAGGGGGAACTGCTGTGCGGCGGCGACGCGGTCCCGTAGGCCTGCGGCGAGGACCACGTAGCCGCGTCGACCGCCGGTGTCGTCGGCCGCCTCGTACGCTGGAAAATAGACGCCCGAGGGTGCAGCCACCTTCTCGACGGGGAATCGAATGGTATCGACGGACAACGGTCGACCAGCGTAGGTGTCGAACCCGAAGCCAGGCCGGCCGGGAACCTGGAAGTCGTCGATCAGCACCACGAACCGCTGCCACGCCGAGAAGAGGATGTCGAGCTCGCGTTGCAGCGGCAGGTCCTCGTTCCAGTGCGCGTCCAGGTAGACGAACGGCACGGCGCTGCGCAGGAGCTCACGCGTCATGGTAACGAGGAACTCACGACTGTCAGCGTATCGCGGGTGCACGCGCATGAACGGGGCGCACCGCAGCCACGCCAGGAGCCAGAACCTGCGGTTGAGCTCGCTCGTGTAGACCGGGCAGCGCAGAAGCCGCGCCGCCAGCAAGGAAGTGGCGGCCCGGTAGGTGCCGGTCTCGAGGAACACGTCGCAGCCGCAGACCTCGAAGAGACCGCGCACCACGCTAGCGCGGAGCACGTCCCCGTTGAAGCCGAACCCGCCCGCGGTCTGCGTGGCGAACCAGGCGCGCAGCTGATCCGCGCCCGTCGCCTCCCGCAGCGGGCGGAGGTCTCGGAGGTACGGACCAAGCGCGCGGCGCGCGACGTGCGTGGCCTGGCTCACGACGGGCATGCGGGACTCCCTGGCTTGGTGCGGACCGATGGAGCGCCGAGCGTGTCGCACTCCCATTCGATGGTTCGGAGGAAGGACTCCGGCAGCTGCTGGCCCTCGTCGCACTCCACCTCGGCGTCGGGGTGATCGTAGAACACGCGCTGCTTGAGGCGCGACGGGAACCACACGGTCGGGCAACGCCCAAGGTAGCTCGCCCAGGCGCTGAAGGACGATGCCGAGGCGACGAGCGCCTGCGCGGTGCTCATCGCCAGGAGATCGGCTACGCTGGCCCCGAACGACACGCGTCGCGTCGCCGGCAGCGCGAGCAGACCCGCGAGATCGCCGTCGGAGCCGTCGGAGAACACCGCGACCGGAGCGTTGGGCCGACCGCTGGCTTGCCGGAGCGCCCTGACCACGTGGACGTACCAATCGAGCGGCAGCTGGCAGTCCGAGCCCACCTCGCGCGGTTCACGCGGTGCCGGATCCGGGAAGTCGCCGCGTCGCACGTGCACCGCGATTTGCCCGCACACGCCACCGGTAACGCCGCTGAGGTGGCGGGCGCGCGTGATGCGCAGCAGCTCCTGGCGCACCAGCCGGTGCTCTTGCAAGATGGTCGCGAAGCGGTCCCTCATTCCTTCGAAAACCACCACCGCGCGCTCGCGCCGCACCGGCCTCGCGAGGAAGCTGTCTTCGTCGATGGACTTCCCGCGCAGCAGCGCACTGAGCTTCCTGCCCCCGCCAACATACCCACCGGGCCGCTTGAAGAGGTCGATGTAGAGGCGCGCATCGCGCTCACCACGCAAGAGGGGCCCCACCTTGATTTGCGGCCAGGTGGGCCAGATCGGCAGTAGATCATGCCGCCGAGCCGTGACGACCATGCGCGCCCAGGGAAACAACGTGTTGCCGAGGCCGGGGCCGACCAGACGGACGAGACCCGTGTCATAGCGGCTCAGTCGGGCGTAGGCATACATGGGACACATGGCCGTCACGGTCTCGTCAGGCCTTGCTGCGGGGATCACCCGACGTACGCCCACGCGCTAGGTACCCGAGCTCCCAGCGCTTGAATGCGCGCCGTATTCGGATTGGCAGCGATCTCTCGTTCGAGGGGTAATCGAAGAAGGACTTCGGTGGCAAGGCCATGACGGCGTCGAACTCCTTCCCTGTCATCCCGAGCTTCTTCACGACGAACGCCTTCTCAGCCCGCGCCAGCTCCTCCGGGTAGATGTCACGCTTCATCTCCTCGATGGCTTGCTCGCGCGCCATCTGGTCCGAGGCCACGAGCGTGGCGAGATGCAGGCGGCGCTTGTCGAACCCGAACTTCTTCGGCAGGATGTAGCACTGGAAGAAGCGCGTGTAGATCGACTCGTGGTGCTTGCTCTCGTACGGTGCCCAGCCGAGCTCGCGCCCGATGACCTTCTCCGCCAGGTGCTTGTCGAACTCGACGTAGTCGAGGATCTGCACGGCTTTCTGACGGACCACGTAGCGGTAGTACGCGAGCTCGTACAGTGTCAGGTGCGGGTAGGTGCGCAGCGGAACCTTGCCGAAGCGATCGTGAATGCCCTTGATGTAGCCCCAGTCCGCGTGGCCGAACGACCACTCTGGCACAGCAATCCCCTCGGTCGTCAGGTTCATGCCGTTCACCAGGTGGCGGACGCCGAGCTTCGCGGCCGTGTGCACCGGCAGGGCGAGAATGGCGTGATCCGTCGGGATCTCGGAGTCGGGCGTCGATGCCTTCAGGAACGCGACCTGCAAATCGCGGAACTCCTCCCAGTCGAGGACCTCGGTGATGAGGTCCACGTTCAGGCGCTTCAGACATCGCTCGATGTTCTTCACCGCGAGCGCCGAGTTCCAGCCGTTGTCCAGGTGCACCGCCAGCGGCCGGATACCGAGCTCCTTCAACACGTACACGGTGTAGGTGCTGTCGGCACCGCCGCTGACGCCGACGACGCAGTCGTACTCGTGCCCGCGTCCGGCCGCGCGAATCTCGTCCACGATCCCCTCGAGCGCCCGCTTGCGCTCAGGAGGCGGCAACAGGAAGGCCCTGCGACGGTTGAGGTACTCGTCGCAGCGATTGCACACCCCCCGAGCGTCGAAGCGGATGCCCGGGTCCGACGTGTCCATGATGCACCGCGTACAGATCCGATACGGGACCGCACGGCGCCCGGCGAGCGGCTCAGCCACGGGCAACTCCAGCAAATGCGGCGCGCAGCTCCGCCTCGTCGGGGAAGCTGATGAGCACGGCGCGGTGCCTGCCGTGGAACACGAACATGCTTCCGGCGGCGGCGGCGGCGGCACCGGCGTGCAGCGCCGCGGCGAGGTCCGTCACGCTGCCGGCGCCACCGCACGCAACCACCGGTACCCTCACGGCGCTCGCCACCGCGCGAATGAGCGAGAGGTCGTAGCCGCTCATGGTGCCGTCGCGGTCGACGGCGGTGAGCAGGAGCTCGCCCGCACCCGCCGCCTCCATCTGGCGCGCGAGCGCCGCGGGGTCCCTGCCCGTGGGTCGCTGACCGCCGTGCGTGAAGACCTCGTAGCCCGTCCGCTGGGCGACGACCTTCCTCACGTCGAGCGAAACCGCCACGGACTGACTCCCGATTTCCCGCGCCGCGCCTTCGATGAGGCCGGGATCGGCCACGGCCGCCGTGTTCAGGATCACCTTCTCGACCCCGACCCCTACGATGCGCTTGACCTCGTCGACGCTGCGCACGCCGCCGCCGTAGGCCACCGGCATGAACGACTCGGTCACGATCTCCTTGAGGAGCTCGAAGTTGGGACCCCGGCGCTGCGGTGTGGCGGTGATGTCGAGCAGGACTAGCTCGTCGGCTTCCTTGTCGTTGAAGATGCGCGCGGCGTTGCGCGGATCGCCGAGGTACGTCGACGTGTCGAAGCGGACCGTCTTGACGAGCCTCGTTCCCTGCAGCAACAGGCAGACGAGGACGCGGGGGCGGAGTGCACTAGGCATGGAGGGCGAAGTTCCGCATCACCTGCATGCCCCAGCGCAGGCTCTTCTCGGGGTGGAACTGCGTTCCATAGACGGAGCCCGAAGCGACCGCAGCGGTGAAGGCGATGCCGTGCTCGGTGCGCGCGACGACGTGCGCCGGATCCTGGCACACGAGATGGTACGAGTGGATGAAGTAGAATCGAGGGTCCGGGGGTAGGTCCGCGAAGATCCTCGCCGGGCGCAGGATCTCGAGAGTGTTCCACCCCATGTGGGGGATGCGCAGAGCGGCGTGCTCCGGGCCGAAGCTGAAGCGCACACACTTGCCGGGAATCCAGCCGAGGCCCGGCGACACGCCCTCATCGCTGCCTTCCGCGAAGAGCTGGAGGCCGAGGCAGATCCCGAGAATCGGGGTCCCCGCGCGCAGGACCCTGTCGCCCAGCACGGGTGCGATACCGAGCTCGCGGAGGCGCGCCATGCCAGCATCGAAGGCGCCCACGCCTGGTAGGATGAGCTTTTCGGCGCGTGCGATCACGTCGAGGTCGGCGCTCAAGGTCCCCTCGACCCCGATGCGAGTCAGCATGTTCACGATGGAACCGCTGTTGCCCATCCCGTAGTCGACGACGACGATCATCGCTCCATACCGAGCGCGTTGCCGAGTGCGGACACCACGGTCTCGACGTCCAGCGGCGACATCTCCGGATACAGCGGCAGCGACAGCACCTCGTGCGCGGCCGCCTCGGCGACCGGGAGCGCCCCAGGCTCGACGCCGAGGGCCGCGTAGGCCGGCTGCCGGTGCAGCGGGACCGGGTAGTGGACCCCCGCCTCGACCCCCGACGCGCGTAGCGCAGCGAGCACCTTGTCGCGCTGTGCGACACGAACGGCGTAGATGTGACAGGCCGAGACGCCGTAGTCGGCGCGCGTGACCGGCTCGACCCCGGTTACGGCGACGAGCGCCCGATCGTAGGCCGCGGCTAGCGCTTGGCGGCGCTCGTTCCACCCCAAGAGATGCCGCAACTTCACCGCGAGCACCGCGCCCTGGAGCCCATCCATGCGCGAGTTCCGGGCCTCGAACTCGTGCTCGTACTTCGACATGCGGCCGTGGTCCCGCGCCTTGGCGACCCAGGCCGCGACTGCGGGGTCGCTCGTGACGACCGCGCCGGCATCGCCATAGGCACCCAGGTTCTTCCCAGGGTAGAAGCTGAACGCGGCGACGCGCCCCAGCGAGCCGGCACGCCGCCCCCGATAGAGGGCACCGTGGGCCTGCGCCGCGTCCTCGACCACCGCGAGGTTGCGGGCGCGAGCGAGCTCGCACAGCGGGTCCATGTCGACAGCCTGGCCGTAGAGGTGCACCGGCACGATCGCGCGCGTGCGCGCCGTGATGGCCGCCTCGACCTTGCCGACGTCGAGCTGCAGGGTGTCCCGGCGCACATCGACGAAGACGGGCCTCGCCCCGAGCGCGCCGATCGCCTCGGCGGTAGCGATGAAGGTGAATGGGGTGGTGATCACCTCGTCGCCTGCGCCTACGCCGACGGCCTGCAGGGCGAGCGTGAGGGCATCGGTCCCGTTGCCGACGCCGATGCAGCGCGAGGCCCCGCAAAGCTCGGCAAACGCGCGCTCGAACGCCTCGACCTCCGCCCCGAGGATGAACGAAGTGTTCGCGACGACGCGGGCCATGGCCTCGTCGATCTCGCCACGGATGGACTGGTACTGGGCCTTGAGGTCGACCAGCGGAATGCGTGCTCCAGTCATGACAAGCCTCTGCAATCGGGCGGCTCAGGCCGCCACCGGGATCGTGCCACGGTCGCTCTGGTAGAGGTCGACGAAACGCTGGGCGATGGCGGCCCAGGTGTAGTGACGGAGGATGTGCGCGCGCCCCGCCTCTCCCATCCGCCGACGCAGCGCACCGTCGGCAAACAGCGCCTCGAGCGCGCGCGCCAGGGCGGCAGCGTCGCCCACCGGGACGCCGATTCCATTGTCACCGGCAATGCGGTCGGCGATTCCGGGCTCGTCGGGGATCACGATGGGCGCACCGCAGGCCGCTGCCTCGATGTGGCTGATGGTGCAGTCCGCGGGCCACACGCACACGTCGGCAGCGTTGTAGAAAGCCCGAAGCCTCTCGTGCGGGGCCGCAGGCGCGACGAGCAGCCGCACGCTGCGCTGCCTGGCGAGCTCCTGCAGGGCCGCGAGGGTCGCGGGCTCGGCGTTGCCGATGAGCACGAGACTCGGCCTGCGGTCCGCGGGCAACGCGCCGATCGCGTTCACGAGCACGTCGATGCGCTTGTGCGGTGCGATCTTGCCGCTCGAGACGACCACGCTGCCGTCGGCAGCGAGCCCGAGCTCGGTCCGCAGCGCCGCGCCGCTTGCCGCGTCGGGATGAAACACAGCGGGGTCGGCACCGAGCGGAATGAAATGCACGCGCTCCGCCGGGCACCCATACTCCTCCACGAGCCACTGACGCGCGCCCTCGGCGACGGCGACGAGGTGGTCCGCCGACGGAAGGAGCCAGCGGCGCGCCGCCATGGCCATGCCACGCCGCTGCAATCGATGCAGACGGTCGTGGCGCGCCTGGTACGGCAGCTGGTGCTCGTCGACGAGCAGGCGGAAGGGTCGTGCCCGCTTGGCGAGGGCAACCTGGAACGTCAAGGGAACGAGGTAGCCATGGGCGTGGACGACGTCGGGACGGAAGGCGGCGATCGCCCGGCCGACCCCGTGCAGAACGAGCCGCGACATCGGCGCCGCGAGCACCCGCAGTCGTGTCGCCGGTATCCCGTGCTCGACCGAGTCCCCGACCTGCATCTCCCGATCGGCTGCTCCATCCCCGTGCGCCTGGTACCAGGGGTCGAGAGGCCACCGCAGATTGGAGGCAAGCACCCGCACGTCATGGCCCATGCGGATCTGCTCGAGCGCCAGATATGGCTCCTGGTAGCCCATCCAGGGCATGAAGTACTGCGTCGTGTGAAGGATGCGCACGATTCCCTCACCGCTTCGGGTACACCGGCAGGCCGGTGTCGCCGTAGCGGAGATCGCCGACCTCCGCCACCTTTCGCGCCGGGTTGCCCACGACGACGGCGCCGGCCGGCACGTCTCGGGTCACCACGCTACCCGCGCCGACGAGCGCATCCTCTCCGACCACGACGCCCGGCAGCAGCGTCGCGTTGGCGCCAACCTTCGCGCCGCGACAGATGCGCACGCCCTGCAGGGTCTCCTTGGCGCGCGCGGAGAGCGGGAACTTCGCGTTCGTCACGACGACGCGCGGGCCGAGCCAGCAACCGTCCTCGAGCACGGAATACTCCGGCACGAACACCCCAGAGTGAAGCCGCACTCCGTCACCGAGGAGGACCTTGAACTCGACGATCGAGCCCGTTCCGATCGAGCACCGGTCGCCGACGACCGTGTCCTCGCGGATTGTCACGCCGTGCCCCGACTGGAAGTCGCGCCCGATGCGGGTACCAGCGTAGATCACGGTGTGCGAGCGCAGCACGGCGTCGTCGCCGATGACGAGCGGCAGATCCCCGGGGGCACGGCCGCGGGGCGGACGACCCAGGACGACGAAGTCGTCGACCTGGGCGTTTCGTCCGAGGGTCACGTTGGGATGGATGCGAACGAGCTCCACACTACCTCCCGAGCGGCACGCCGCGCGGCACGTAGCGCAGCCGCACCTCGGCACGCGTGGCCGCCGACTCGTAGATCGCGTTCATGAGCTCGAGTGACTTCCGCCCCTCGAAACCGTCGAGCATCGCGCGCTTTCCCGTCTGCAGCGCGTCGACCACGTCTCGGTAGAACGCTTGGTGCCCGAAGCCGTACACGTTGGGCGGCGAGGTGGCAGCGTCCATGGCGTCGGCGTCGGAGGGGTCGGGCTCGGCGAAGTTCCAGACGTCGACGCGGTTCACGGCGAAGCCGCCCACGACCACGGTCCCCTTCTCGCCGAGAACGGACAGGCTGCCCTCGAGGTCCTTGGGACGCGTCGCCGTGGTAGCCTCCACGACTCCAAGGGCGCCATTGACGAAGCGAAAGATGGCCACGCCCGTGTCCTCGGTCTCGATGCGGACGAGCCGAGCCGCCGTGTAGGCCATGACGCTCTCGACCGGCCCCATGAACCACTGCAGCAAGTCGAGGTGGTGGCTCGCCTGGTTCGCGAAGACGCCGCCGTCGTCCTTCCAGGTGCCGCGCCACGGGTCCTGATCGTAGTAGGCCTGGGTGCGGCACCAGCGCACGCGCACGGTGCCCATCACGAGCTTGCCGAAGCGCCCGGCCTCGAACGCCTTGCGGAGCCGGACGATCGCGGGGTTGTAGCGATTCTGCTTCACGACGAAGAGACGGGTGCGATGGGCGTCGCACGCCTCGATCAGGCGGTCGGCGTCCTCGAGGGCGAGCGCCATCGGCTTCTCGACGACCACCGCGCCGACATGGGGCGCCACGTCGACGCCGATGCGACCGTGAGAGCCCGACTCCGTGAGGATCGAGACGATGTCGAGACGCTCGGCCCGAAGCATCTCCCGGTAGTCGGCGTAGGCCCTCGCGCCACTCGCCGCGGCCGCGCGCGCCGCGCGTTCAGCCATCGGGTCGCAAACGGCGACCAGCCGCAACTGCTCCACTGCGCCGACCGCATCGACGTGTCGCGGGGAGATCCGGCCGCAGCCGATGAGCCCGATACGCAGCTGTTCGTTCAAGTTTCGCCTGTCGTGTCGCGGTTCGGTTCGTCGGTTCGCGCGGCGGGACCGGCTGGCGGCGGGGAGAGCGGCCCCCGGCCAAGCCCGCTCGCGGGCCGCAGCACCGGGAGTCTTCCGCGTGGTCCAGATAGGTTGCGCTACCGCGGCGGGCCGTTCAAGGCGGCTCGCCCCGACTGCGCCAGCAATCCGTAGCCGGCCGGCCGACACTGAACGGATCGACAGCGGCAGCGTACCACGATTCTCGGCGAGGAACGAAGCATCGGGCCGCTCGCGGGAGCTCGCGCGCGTGCCCCGCGCGGCAAACGCTGCCCACGCTGATGGGCGTCTACTTCGTCAGCTTCCCGAAGATGTTCGACCGCATCCAGGCGAGACGTTCGAAGCCGTTCGCCAGGCGCTCGTAGGCGACACCCAGGGCGAAGGACGGCCTCGAGAACATCATGTACGAGGGCTCGCCCTCGAACATGCGCAACTCGACGCCGGTGAATCCGGCGCGCCGGGCCTCGCGGCGGATGGTGCCACGCGTGTTGAGGCGGTGATAGGTCGGGTAGGGCTCGTGCGCGTCGGCAGCCATCCCGCGGGCGCGATTGGCGACAAGCTCGTGGAACCAGTGCGGTGTCGCCAGGGCGACGAGCGAAACGTAGTGATAGACGTTCGGCGTGCGGAAGAAGAAGGGCGCGCTCGGTCGCAGCACCCGGCGCGCCTCACCAAGGAACTGCCCGGGGCGCTCGATGTGCTCGAGAACGTAGTCGCACACGACGAGATCGACCGAAGCGTCGTCGAGCGGAATGCGGCCGTCACGGATGAGGTGGGCCTCGTCGAGCTCGTCGTTGTCGAGGACGGCGGCGTCCACGTCGACCCCGATGACCCGGGCGACCTCCCCGCGGAATGACCGGATCTTCTTGCCGGTTCGCGGTCCGGCCCCAAGGTTGAGCAGAACCTTGTCCGGGCCGACGAACTCGCGGATCCAGCCGTAGAAGGCCAGCGTACCGTCGTGACGTGTGTCGGGATACGCCTTGCGGAAAAGTGCTTCGTCGATCATGAGAGCTTTCGATCCGAGTCACGCCGCGCACCAGCCCCGCGCCGCCGCCGCCCGAGCGCCGTGGCGAGCACCAAGCCGAAAAGCGCGAGGCCCGCGTTCGCGCCCGCCCGCCCCGCGCCCCTGCAACCGCAGGCCCTACCGGTGATGAGCACGTCGCCGGCGGAGCGCGCCGTTCCCCCTGCGCCGCCGGCGCCCCCTTCGGGGTGCTCGGGCGGGAAGTGCACTACCGCGCCGTCGCTGGCGACATCCACGGACGGCCCCTTCTCGCTCAGCGCCCTCACGGCGAACACGTACCGGGCGCCGTCCTCGAGCGGCAGCCCGGTGACCGTCGCCTCGAGCTCCGTGCCGACGGGCTGCCAGATGGGGCTGGTGACAAATGAGGCACTCTCGTCGACGACCGCCACTTCGTAGCCGGTAGCCCCCGCGACGGCGCCCCAGCGTCCAGAAAGCGACTCGCGTGTTTCCACGTCCTCGAGGTCCTGATCCACGACGCCGTGTGCCGGGTCGATGTCCCACACGAAGGGGGGCGCGTCGATGACCTTGTTCCGGATGTTGTAGAGGTAGCCGTCAGCGACGGTCACGAGGATCTCGTCGCGACCGTCGCCGTCCGTATCCGCGAAGATCGACTCACCCACCGGCGCGCCGAAGTCGAGCGCGAAGTCGAGAGCGCCGGTACACGGGTTCACCGCGTAGAGCCAGCCGTCGACCGAGCCGACGACCGCAGACGGCCGGCCGACGCCGGTCAGGTCGGCCTCGACCGAGACCCTGCCGAGTTGGGCCATTCGGACGCCGTCGGCGGTCGCCGCTGCCTCGGTGTCGTAGCGCTTGCCCCCGGCGAGCACGAACGTGGTGGCAACACCCGCCTCAGGGCCAGACAGTGGCGTCACCTTCAGGCGTGCCGGATGCACGTACGACCCGCCCATCAGGCGCGGCGGTGCCGCCTGACATTCGGCGATGGCGCCGTAGGGCATCGGGGTCTCCTCGTCGGTGCTGGTCCACAGCGGTGTCACCAGATCATGTGCCAGGGCACGAATGGGAAGGGCGCCCCCCTGGAGGACGACCTCTTCGGAACCGTTCGCGTCCACGTCGTACAGGATCGGTGCGAAGTAGAAGTAAGATGCGGGCGAGCTCCCGATCGACGAGCCGTCCGCGCCCGACAGAGCGCGGAGGTTGCCCAGCACCGTCAACAGGTCCGTTCGACCGTCAGCGTTCCAGTCCGAGGCCGAGAAGAGCTGCACGCCGCCCAGCATGGGCACCGGGTCGTGGTCCCAGAGCGTCCCGCCGTCGGTGCCCCTGAGTCCGCGCGTGTGAACCTCGGTCTGCGCATCGTATCCCTGCACGAAGTAGTCCGGCGTCCCGTCGCCGTCGAGATTCCCGGGGATGATGTCGAGCGCCGGAGTCCAGGGAAACGCGCGGGTCCACAGAATGGAACCATCTGGGCGGAGGAGTGAAACGTCGTACGCCGGGTCGGCGCCGGGGGGCTCCGTGCGGCGAAAGCACGCGATGGCTGGCGCGCCTTGATCGGCGCCCGCCACGATGGCGGGGGCCACGGCGTTCACCTGCCACAGCGGCTTCGGAGGCGCCACGAAGGCAGCGTCGATCGGGTCGATGCGCGCGAGCGCACCTCGGCTGTCGACGACGAGAACGCTCTCCGCGCCATGGCCGCCGAGACTCGCCGCCACCGGCGCGCGGCCCACCTTGGTGAGATCCGAGTAGTACCCGCCCACGCGCATCCCGTTCGCCCCTCCCCAGAGCGACTCGAAGCCCCCGTCGAGCAACGACAGATAGCCATCGTTGCGCCCGACGCCGACGATGGTGCCAGCGGTTCCAAACGTGGGGAGCATCCAGAACGCCACCGGCGCGACCAGAGCCGGGAGCGTGAGCTGGCCGAGGAGGGCCGTCACCCCGTCGGGGGCGGAGAACGCTTCGATGACGGTCCCCGTCGCGCCCCCCAGCACCACGACGTCTTCGCGTCCGTCCGCGTCGAGATCGGCGTGCGCGCCGCGCATCTGGAGGCTCTGCCGCGCGTTCGCGCGCCAGTCCACGGCCTCCGGAAGGACGCGGGCCGGCAGCGACCATTGAAGCCCGATGGGGGGGCTCGCTCCCGGTCGGTACGCGAAGGCCGTGAGGGCGCCGCCGACGTCGGCGAGGACGAGCCGCTCGTTCGCCGCCCCGGTGGCAGCCGTGCCCTGGAATCGCGCTGAAGCAATGGTGGCGAGCTCGGTCCCCGTCGCGCCGGCGAAGACGTGCGTCGTCCACCCCGCCGCCGTCTTGCCGCTGGCCACCACCTCGACCGTGCCGTCGCCGTCGAGGTCGACGATTCCGTCGGCGTTCATGGCGAGATCGCCACCGTCCTTCTCGCCGATCACCTTGATCCAGGCCACGCTCAGGCTGGGCGTGGGTGTCGGCGTGTAGCGCACCGCGAAGACCTGCCGCTCGCCGCCGTAGCCGGGGTAGTTCTGATTGCAGACGAGCTCTTCGCCCGCGAGTGCGTCGAGATCCGCTGCGGCGCACACGCCGATGCTGACGAACCCGCTGAACGGAGGCGTCTCGGCGATCACCGCTCCCGTCGCAGCATCGAGCAGGGCCAGGCCGTCATTCGTGACCGTCGGGACGACGAGAGCCGGCGTGCCTGCGCCGTCGAGATCGAGGACGGTCGTGACACCCGCGCCGCAGGTGTGCCACGGGAGCTCGTAGAGCAGCGCCGGCGTCGAGAATCCGGCGGCAAACGAGTAGGCGAAGCCCGTCTCGCCGCTGTTCACGCTGCCGCAGCCGTGCTCCTGCATCAGAAGATCAGGGAGCGCGTCGCCGTCGAGGTCGGCGAGGCGCACGACCGCGAGCGAGCCCATTTCTCCGTCCGGCTCGGCCCATGCGACGGCGCCATCCGGGCCCCCGAGAACGTAGGCGTGGTCGCTCGAGGCCGCGACGACGTCGGGCACCGCGTCGCCGTCGAGATCCGACACGCCCACCATTCGTGTGATGCCGAGCCGGGGCGACTCCCACACCAGCGTCCCGTCGGGCCGACGCGCGACGACTCTGCCCGTGTCGACATAGAGCACCTCGGGGGCCGCGTCCGCGTCGATGTCTCCCGCGAGAACGCTGTCGACGTCCGTTCGGCCCCCGAGGAAGAGACGCCAGTACGGGATGGGAGCCACGATGTCGCTCTGGCCCGTGGCGGCAGCGGTTCTGCGCAGGTCGTGCCGAGCGACCGGCCAGTCCGCGTGCGCCGGAGAGCCGACGAGGACCGAACCCAGCACTGCGAGCCAGGCCGCGAGCGAAGCGGCGGTGCGCGTACGCTGCCTCATGATCGCAAAAGTCTACGCGGGGACCGCACCGCATGCCAGGTCGCGCGCTCGGGCGGGACTGACGCGACACTCAATCCGACCTCCGAGTCAGGCCGGCGCGGAGGCGCACGTGGCTCCACGCGTAACGACCGAGGCGCCACAGGAGGTCGAAGGGGCGCATCGCGCGGCGCATGCGCAGTGCGTGTGGACTCGACGCCGGACCGTAGATGAGCTCGAGCTGGGCGCGAGTGGGGAAGAACGCGCCCCGGAGCAGGTGCGCCGCCGAGGCGAGGCGACTTTCGTCGGTGACCGACTGGAAGAGGAACGCCAGCTTGAGCGAGTCTTCGTAGGCGGGCACGAAGATGCCCCCGAGCACGTGCCGCAGCAGGAGCCCGGCCCGCGAAGCGGCGCTGAGTGCCGCGGGCGCCTCGCCGCGGCACAGCACCTCCGCGAGCTCGAGCACGGCGGAGATCTCGTCCGCCGCCATCTCGGCGCCGAGCCACTGCCGCACACCGCCGCCGGGAGCACCGCCCCCTTCTGCAGCGCGGAGATCTGCTAGGTCGGCAAACAGGCGCGTCATCGGGTAGGAGCTCGGCGCCGCACCGTGGTGCACATAGGCGTGCAGGATGAGGTGGGCGAGGAGCAGATCCCGATCGGGCAAGTAGCTGTTCTCGGGCGCACCGCGATGCCGGACCGCAGCGCCGGAGGCGATGATGTCCTCGGCGGTGAGGGAGGCGCCCCGCGACGTCGGGCGAAGCCCGAGCAAGCGGTGGTGCACCTCGACCGGTACGCCGCGCGGGCTGTGGAGCGGTGGCAGGTGGTGCTCGCTCGCCGGCAGGTCGGAGGACACGAAGCCGCGCGCCACGAGCAGCGCGTGGAAGCGCAGGGCGTCCCGCGTGCTCACTAGCACGTCGAGGTCGGTCGCATTCCGCCCGCCTTCCGGCAGGACGCCGAGGAACCGCAGGGCCGCGAACTTGAGCCACACAAGGGGCACGTCGGCGGAAGCCGCGGTCGTCGCGAGCTCGCGCGCGGCCGACATCAGGACGCGGTCGTGACCGATGCTGGCGAGAAGGTCGGCCACGAGGTGGCGAGCGGCGGACTTGCCGAGCTCGTCCTGCAGCTGCCCTGCGCTCCTGCGGCGGGCAATCCGAGCCGCGAGGTCGAGCTTGCGGGCGAGCTCGACCGCGACGTCGCCGTCGATGCCCGCCGTGGAGGGTTGCGCCGAGGGCCCGTACGCCCTGAGCAGCACCCACGCGAGCTCGGGCGACGGCGCGACAGTCGGCGGCGCGAAGCGCAGCGGCATCGGCTGCCTCGGGGGCTGCTTAGCCGCGGGCGCGCGCCTCGCGCGCGCCGAGCTCCACGTCGTGGTCGACCATGCGCCGCACGAGCTCGGGAAAGCTCACCTTCGCCGCCCAGCCGAGCCTCGCGCGAGCCTTGCTCGGATCGGCGATGAGCAAGTCGACCTCGGCCGGCCGGAAGTAGCGCGGGTCGATGCACACGTGTTTCTCCCACTCGAGCCCCGCGTGGCGGAACGCGAGCTCGAGGAACTCGCGCACCGAGTGCGTCTCGCCGGTGCCGACGACGAAATCGTCGGGTTGATCCTGCTGGAGGATCAGCCACATCGCCTCGACGTAGTCCTCCGCATGCCCCCAGTCGCGCTTGGCGTCGAGGTTGCCGAGGTACACGTGCTCCTGGAGGCCATGCTTGATGCGCCCGATGGCGCGCGTGATCTTGCGCGTGACGAAGGTCTCGCCGCGGCGCTCGCTCTCGTGGTTAAAGAGGATGCCGTTGGCGACGAAGAGGCCATAGGCCTCGCGGTAGTTCTGCGCGATGTAGTACGCGTAGGCCTTCGCCGCAGCGTAGGGGCTGCGCGGGTGGAACGGGGTCCTCTCGCTCTGCGGCGTCTCCACCACCTTGCCGTAGAGCTCGCTCGAGCTCGCCTGATAGACGCGACACGCCTTCAGGCCGACGCGCCGCACCGCCTCGAGGATGCGCACCGCACCAAGGCCGGTGACGTCGCCGGTGAACTCCGGCGTCTGGAAAGAGACGCCGACGTGGCTCTGCGCGCCGAGGTTGTAGATCTCGTCGGGGCGCACGTCGCCGATGATGCCCTGGGTGCTCGAGGCGTCGCCGAGGTCGCCGTAGTGCAGCAGCAACCGCGGCTGCTCGTGCGGGTCCTGGTACATGTGCTCGAGGCGCCCGGTGTTGAAGGAGCTGGCGCGGCGGATGATGCCGTGCACCTCGTAGCCCTTCCGCAGGAGCAGCTCCGCAAGATAGGACCCGTCCTGACCGGTGATGCCCGTCACCAGGGCGCGCTTGACGTCGGTCATCGAGTCGCCCCGCAATCCAGCCTGAGGTCAATCGGGGGACGCTGTCTCGTCATGGCGCTCTCTTCGTGATGCATCGCGCGAGTGGCGACCGGTCTGGCCGTAGTACTCGTCGCGCTGGTAGTAGTAATAGGAGTACTTGTACTCGAGCCGCGAGAAGTCGACGGCGTTCAGCACCGTGCCAGCGATCTTGCCGTCGACGTCACGAATCGAGCGGACGGCGTGACGAGCGAGCTCCTTCCGGGTGTGGAACGCGCGCGCCACGACCACCGTGCCGTCGACCAAGGTTGACAGGATGGTCGCGTCGGTCACGGCCACGACGGGCGGGCTGTCGATGACGACCCGGTCGAAGCGGCCCTTGAGGTCTTCGAGAAGGCGCCGGAAGCGGTCGCTGTGGAAGAGCTCGGCGGGGTTGGGCGGGACGGGACCGCTCGTTATCACGGTGAGGTTCGGCACTTGCGTCTCGACGAGCGCGTCGTCGAGGGCCATGTCCATGAGCACCGTCGTGACTCCGCGGTCGTTGCTCTCCGCAAAGACGCGATGAATGCGCGGCCGCCGCAGATCGCAGTCGACAAGAACGACGCGCTGCCCCGCCTGGGCCATCGCCACGGCGATGGAACAGGCGACCGTGGTCTTCCCCTCGACGGGACCCGCGCTCGTGACGAGCAGGAGCCGGTACGGGTGGTCCGGCGCCATGAACATCAGGTTCGTGCGGATGGCGCGCGCTGCCTCGGCCATGCCGCTCGTGGGCTGGTCGTGCACCATGAGCTCGGGCGATGAGGGCCGCCCCTCGGTCTTCACGCGCCGCCGGGACTTCCGCCCGTACACCGCGCCATGCTCCGAGTGGCGCGCCACCACGGGCAACAGGCCGAGGAAGGTGGCACCGAGTTCTTGCTCGAGGTCGTCGGGCACCTTGATTGTGCGGTCGAGCAGGCCGCGAAGGAAGGCGGCCGCTGCGCCGAGCAGGAGCCCGGCGAAAAGGCCGAGGGCGATGTTGACTGGGACGCGCGGATGCACCGGAGTCCCCGGCACGAGGGGCCGGTCGAGGACGCGGATGTTGTTGACGCGCAGGAGCTGGGCGAGGTCGGTCTCCTTGGTGCGCTCGAGCACCAGCCCGTAGAGCTTCTCCGTGTTGTCCTTCTGGCGCTGCAGGCGGTCGTACTCGATCTCGAGCAGATTGAGCTCGTGGGCCTGCTTGCGCGCCTTCGCCAGGCGCTGCTCCGCGGCGCCGATGCGCTGGTTGACGGCGCTGACGTCGCGGCGCGCGGCCGCCCTGACGTTCTCGACCTCGCGCAGGATGGCGGCCTTGGCGGTCTCGACCCGCTGCGCCGCAGCCCGCACGGCATCGTAGTCTTCGCCCTTTCCGGAGGCGAGGAGGGCCTCGCGCTCGGCCAGGGCGCTCTCGTACTGACCGCGCCAGTTGACGAGCAACGGGTTCTTCAGGAACTCGCTCGACTCGATGCGACGCGGGTCGTCGGTCGGCGCCGAGTAGAGCTGGCTGAGGCGCGCGGAGTTCTCCTCCTGGTCCTTGTGCAGCCTCGTCAGATCGTCCGTGATCTGGCGAATCGTCGCGCTCAGCATGTTCGACTGATCGTTGAAGGCCACGGACAGGATGTCCTTGTCCTTCTTGTAGTCGTGCAGAGCCATCTCGCTCGACTCGAGGTCGGTCTTGAGCTTGTCGAGCTGACCTCGGAGCCAGTCGGTCGCAGACGTCGTCGACTCGATGGCTGTGTCGAGGTTCTGGGCGATGTACACGTCGACCACGGCGGAGAGCAGGCGCTGGGCCCGCTCCGGGTCGGCATCGCGGAAGCGCACGCCAGCGATGCGGCTCTCCTTCACGGGAACGACGCGCAGCCGGCCCCGGAGGGCTTCGGCAGCCTGCTCCGGCGACACCGTGGCGGTACCGCGTGGCTGCTCGCCAGGAGGGGTGTTCTCGAGGAAGGCGAGATCGTTCTGCAGACCCAGCTCGTTGACGACCTCGAGCGCCACCTTGCGAGACTGCAGGATTCGGTACTCGGTCTCGTAGTACTCCTGGTTGTTCCAGTAGCTACCGGCACCCATGTCGACCACCTGCTCGACACGGCTGCCGAGCGGGCGGGGCGGGTTCGGGTTGAAGAGGACCGAGGCCTCCGCCTCGTAGATCTTTTTCTGGCCGAGCGTGTAGAAGGCCGTGGCGGCCACGACGACGGTCGTCGCCGCGAGCGCAGTCGGCCAGTACTTCCGCACCATCTGCAGAAGGAGCGTGGTCGTCTGCCGCCGGGGCCCGGCATCGCCCGCCCGCGGGGTCTCGTTCTTGGCGCTGTCCACTCGCGATCTCGCTCTGCTGACGCCGGACTGGCGCGTCAGGGCATAGGGTGCCCGGTCAGGTCCCCGAGTTCAAGTTGGCCACCTGGGCTGAACGGGTGCACAGCCCGCGAGCCCGCCGGGCGCGCGCCCGGCCGAGGACTCACGGCACTGGAGCGTAGTTGAGCCGCCGCAGATCCGCGCATTCCTGCGCTCCGGGCAGCCCGTTGCCCAGCACCTCGACCGTCGCCCCGAGCACGAGCGGCGTCAGAGCGGCGGCGGTTTGCGTGACCAGCCCCTGGTCGGCGCCGGTCACGGTCAGCATGCGCCCGGCGGGGATGTGGTCCGCGGCGACGGTCAGCGCGGTCTCGGCGGCCCAGGTGAGCGGGCCGACGCAGATCTCGTCGGCGTGCACGGAGAGGCAGATCGCGGTGCTGGTGCCCACGGCGTTGCGCCGCACGTACAGCCTCGAGTCCGCCGCAAAGTAGAGCAGGTCGTGCTCGGCGCCCGCGGCGAGCTCGGCCTCCGCGTAGCGCGGCGCGACCTCGACCTCGACGGAGAAGTAGCCGTTCGGGAAGAGCGCGGCCGGGTCGTTGATGTACAGGCGCTCGGCCGCGCGGGTGACCGGAGCCGTCGTGGTGGGGATGAAGGTGGACGGGTACAGCGCGTTCGGCTCCACCTGCAGGCCGTAGACACCCGTCATCGTGTCTCCGGTGATGACGGCCGCCTGTCCGAAGGCGCGCGTCTCGACGGCGGCCGCGATGCCGACCACCGCGGGCGCGCGCTGGACGAGGCGCGTCCAGGTCGTGGCCGTGATCGGGAGCCCCTCGATGTACCGGAACGTGGCGTATGGGGCGCTGCCCACGATGCCCTTGAGCCAGGCTGACGCCACGGAGGCCGCGGAGCCCTGGGGATCGACGAGGTAGTTGCTGTAGTGCCCATTCACCGATGCCGGCGAGAAGAAATGGGTCGCGCTCGTTCCGCCGGCGGGGTCCGGCTGGCCTGCGTAGACCGTCATGTCGCCCACGACCCAGCCGCCCCCGGTCCACGACTCGCTGTGGGTGGCGTTGTTCGTGCGGGCGCTCTCGACGCACAGGCCCCACCCGCCGCCGACGTTGCGGGCGCGGGCTGCGTTCACACCGAGGCCCTTCCGAAGGGTGCTCGCGCTCGTCTCGACCGTCTTGTTGGGCGACGGGCTCGTGAAGGTGAGCCACGACGGCAGCGTGTACGTGCCGTCGGCCCCGGGGTCGCCCGCGACCCAGCCCGGCACGCTGCCACCGAAGCCGCCCTGGCCTCCAGTGCCTCCCGTGCCGCCCTGGCTCGTGGTACCGCCGGTGCCCGAGCCGCCTGCTCCGGTGTTGCCCGTACCGCCCTGACCACCCGGGCTCGATGCCCCGTTGCTCTCGGTGCTCGAGGTGAGCATGGTCCCGCGTGTGTCGAGCGAGCACGCGCCCGCGGCGACGAGGCCCCCGAGACCCACGGCGAGCGAGAAGACGAGGGCTCCGCGTGGCAGGGGCTTCGGTGCCATGGGTGCGATCGTGGCGCCCCTGGGACCGGGGTGTCAATGGCCGCACCTGGCGAGCACCTGACGAGACCCGACGTGCCCCGACGGCCCCGCCGCCCCCCTCACCTCCCGACGATCAACCCCCCCACCACCCCGACGAGCTCGAGCGACGCCTCGCCGACCCAGCCCATCACGGCCTCCGGAGCGAGGCCGCCCCCGGCGCTGAGCTGGCGGGCGACGCCGCAGAGCACGGCGAGCTCGGCGCGGGTGAGGTGGCGGTCGGCGTGGAGGCGGGAGCCGTCGGCGTGGAAGGTCGGGGTGTCGAAGAGGGTGAAGCGCACCGGGCCGAGGTCGATGGCGCTCTCGTCGGCGACGACCTTCGTCAGGCGGGCGGCGTCGAGGACGGCTTGCTCGGGGGTCGTCGAGAGGGCGTCGACCGCGAGGTCGGCGCCGCCGTTCGGGGTCAGGGTCACGGTGAGGCTCAGGCTCGCGAGCGAGTCGGGGAGCGCGGCGAGGCCGGTCTCGACGAGGGCGAGCTTGGGCTCGCGGAGCGTGATGAGCAGGAGCTCGGGGCCGACGGGGTCCGGGGCGCCGCCCGTGCCGACGAAGCGCGGGGCCTCTTCGGCGAGCTCGCCGGGCAGGACCACGAGCACGTCGGGCGCGACCGGCGCCAGGGCGCGGGGCTCGCCGTCCACGAGGACGCGGGCGATGGAGAGGCCGGTGGCCGAGTTGGGGGCCTCGAGGCGCTCCCAGCCGGCCGTGTCGCCGCTCAGGGCGATGAGCGCGTCGATGACCTGGCGGAGGCGCGCCTCCGGGACGCGGTGCTCGAGGACGAGGACGGCGGCCGCGCTGCCGATGAGCTGGGGCGCCGACACGTAGGCGCGCGCGAGGTCGCGGGTCGGGTCGAGGTGCAGGGCCGCGAGGGTCGGGCCGAGCGGGGGCAGCGCCGCGAGGGTCGGGCCGAGGGAGCCCTCGCGCGCGCGGTGGGCGTGAAGGAGGTAGCCGACGCGGCCGTCGGCGAGGGTCCGGGCGATCTCGCTCGCGTTGCGAGGTCGCCCCGCGGCATCGGGCGGCGCCGTGGGGGGCGACGCACGGTCCGACATGCCACAGCCGCCGACGGCGATTCCGAGCGCCGCGACGAGCGCCAACCTGCTGCTCGAACGTAGCCTCTGCATGATCAAGCGTAGTCGATGGCGGGACCTCGCGCCGCCGGGAAATGCCCTATTTCGAGGCTAAAATGCACCGACGCATTCATGCCGATGCATGCCGCGGCGCGCCGAGACACGAACGCGCTGCGTCATGCAGCGACGGGGGTGCCCGGTCTCGAGGCTCGCGGCTCCGTGCCCCGTGCTAGCCTCTGCGGCACCAACGTCTACGAGCGACGAGGTCCTCACGGCCCAGCCCGAGGGCGGGCCGAGGGCGGGCACACGGTCACGAGCGCGCAGCCATGGAAATGAACTACACGGACGCCGAGCTCGCGCGCATGGCGGTCGATCTCGAGTCGGACCTGGTGGAGCGCAAGGAGTCGCTCGCCGAGAAGGACCGGGCGGCGCAGGCGATCTGCGCGTTCAGCAACGACCTGCCAGCGCACCGGCGCTCGGGCGTCCTGTTCATCGGGCTGACGGACGAGGGGGCTCCGACCGGCCTGGCGGTCGACGATGCGTTGCTGACGACGCTGTCTGCCATCCGAAGCGATGGCAACGTGCTCCCTCTGCCGGTGATGTCGGTCGCGAAGCGCAGCGTCGCCGGCGGTGACGTGGCCGTCGTCACTGTTCGCCCGCACGACGACCCGCCCGTTCGCTTCAAGGGACAGGTCTGGGTCCGCGTTGGCCCCCGCCGCGCCCTCGCCAGCCGGGAGGAGGAGCGGATCCTCGTCGAGCGACGCCAGTCGGTGGATCTCCCGTTCGACAAGCGGCCCCTGCGAGGCGCGACGCTCGCAGACCTCGACCTCGACACATTCCGGCGCGAGTACCTTCCGAGCGCCGTTGCACCGGATACGCTCGCGGAGAACGACCGCACGGTGGAGCACCAGCTCGCGGCGCTCCACCTCCTGGCGCGCGACGGCTCGCCCAACGCGGCGGCCGTGCTGCTCTTCGGACGTGATCCGCGCTACTGGCTCCCGGGCGCCTACGTGCAGTTCGTCAGGTACCAGGGCACGTCGGTCACTGACCCGATCGTCGACCAGAAAGTGATCGACGGGCCGCTGCCGCAGATGCTCCGCCGTGCAGACGAGGTGGCCACCTCGAACATCCGCGTTCCAGCGTCCGTCGAGGGGCGGGTCACCGACGCTCGGACACCCGACTACCCGGCCGATGCGTTGAGGCAGCTCCTCGCAAACGCGGTCATGCACCGCAACTACGAGACCAGCAACGCGCCGGTTGCGTGGTTCTGGTTCGATGACCGGATCGAGATCCACAATCCGGGCGGCTTGTTCGGCCGCGTCACCGAGGAAAACTTCGGCACGCCCGGGGCGACCGACTACCGCAATCCGACCATCGCCGAAGCGCTGAAGGTGCTGGGCTTCGTGCAACGCTTTGGCATGGGCGTCGCGCTCGCCCGCAAGCACTGCGCTGCGAACGGGAATCCGCTGCCGCAGTTCGTCTTCGCCCCGGCGGGGATCGCCGCCATCGTTCGGAGCCGACCGTGAGGACGATCGCGTTCTTCAACAACAAGGGCGGCGTCGGCAAGACGACCCTCGTCTACCACCTTGCCTGGATGCTTGCCGACATGGGGCTCGAGGTCCTGGCGGTCGATCTCGATCCGCAGTCGAACCTGACCTCGATGTGCGTGAGCGAGGACAGGCTCGAGGAGCTCTGGCCCGACGATCCGTCGCAGCACGCGACGATTCTCGGCTGCCTCCGGCCGGTGCTGAAGGGCACCGGCGACGTCGCCGACCCGCACGTCGAGGAGGCCCGACCCGGCCTCGGCGTGGTGCCGGGTGACCTCGGCCTCTCGTCGTTCGAGGACAAGCTCTCCGACGCGTGGCCACGGTCGCTCGACGGCGACGAGGCCAGTTTCCGCGTGCTGTCCGCGTTCCACCGCACGATCGCTCGCGCAGCGGCGGTGCGGCGAGCCGACGTCGCGATCATCGATGTCGGGCCCAACCTCGGGGCGATCAACCGCGCCGCGCTCCTGTCGTCCGAGTGGGTGGTCACCCCGCTCGCGCCGGATCTCTTCTCGATCCAGGGCCTGCGCAACCTGGGCCCGACGCTCGCGGACTGGCGAGCCGGCTGGCGCAAGCGCCTCGTGGAGAATCCGGATCCGACGCTGCAGCTCCCCGAGGGCCTCATCCAGCCCGCCGGGTACGTGATCATGCAGGCCGGGATGCGGCTCAACCGCACCGTGAAGTCCTACGAGCGCTGGGTTCGCCGCGCTCCGATCGAGTTCCGCCGGACGGTTCCCGGCAGCTCCGAGTTCTCGGACGAGACCGTGACCATCGAGGGGGACGAGTACTGCCTCGGTGTGCTCAGGCACTACCACAGCCTCATGCCGCTGGCGCAGGACGCACGCAAGCCGATGTTCGCGCTGCGCCCCGGTGATGGCGCGATCGGCGCCCACATGGAGGGCGTGCGCCGCTGCCGTGAGGATTTCGAGCGCCTCGCGACACGTATCACCCGGAAGTGCGGCCTTCCCGAGCCCCGGCTCCGGCTCGGGGCGTGAGCGGCGTGAAGGCGATGGGAAACCAGGCAGCCCGATCGTTCAGTCCTTCACGTACGCGTCCGTCACCGCGAGGGCCTCGTCGATGATGCCGAAGGCCTCGGCGAGCTGAGGCTCGGTGATGCAGAGCGGCGGGTTGCAGTAGAGCGTGTTCCAGTGCGACAGCGTGAAGAGGCCCTTGTCGCGGAGCGCGACGAGGAGCTTGCCGATGCCCTCGTGGGTCGCGTTGTAGCTGCCGAGGGGGTCGCCGGCGCGGTTCTTCTGGAAGTCGAGCGCGCCGAAGAGGCCGGTCGCGCGGAAGGCGCGCACGCTCGGGTGTTTGTCCTTCAAGCGCGCCATGTGGCTGCGCATCACGCCCTCCATGCGGGCGGCGTTGTCGACGAGCTTCTCGTCGCGCAGGACCTCGAGCGCCGCGACCGCCGCCGCGAGGCCCATCGGGTGCGAGCTGTACGTGAGGCCGCTCCAGAACACGTTGTCGCGGAAGTGCGCGGCGATCTTGTCGCTCATGCCCATGGCCCCGAGCGGCAGCGCCGCCGAGGTGAGGCCCTTCGCCATCGTGATGATGTCGGGCGCGATGCCACCGTGCTGGAACGAGAACATCTTGCCGGTGCGGCCGAAGCCCGCCATGACCTCGTCGCACACGAGCAGGATGCCGTGCTGGTCGAGCAGCGCGCGCAGGCCCGCGAGCCAGCCGCGCGGCGGGGGCTGGATGCCGTTCGAGCCGATGACCGGCTCGATGAACATCGCGGCGATGTTCTGGGGGCCCTCGTAGTCGATGACCTCGGAGAGGTAGGTGAGGTTGTTGCGCGTCTGCTCTTCCTCGGTCGCGCCGAAGCTGTACCGGTAGGGGATGGGGTCCATCACGCGCACGAAGCCCGGCGCGCCCGGCTCGGTGGCCCAGCGGCGCGGATCGCCCGTGAGCTGCATCACGCCGGCCGTGGCGCCGTGATACGAGCGGTAGCGGCTCAGGATCTTGTGCCGGCCGGTGAAGAGCCGCACGGTCTTGATGGCCGCCTCGTTGGCCTCGGCGCCGCCGTTCGTGAAGAAGAAGGTGTTGATGTCGCCCGGCACGAACTCGGCGAGGAGCTGGCCGAGACGGGCGCGCGCCTCGGTGACGCAGCCCGGGTAGACGAACATGAGCTTGTCGGCCTGCGCCTTGACCGCCGCGACGATCTTCGGGTGGTTGTGGCCGACGTTCACGCACATGAGCTGCGAGTTGAAGTCGATGTAGCGCTTGCCGTCGCAGTCCCAGAAGTAGATGCCGCTCGCCCGCTCGACCGCGAGCGGGGCGACCTTGCCTTGCGCGGACCACGAAGTGATGGTGTGGCGCTTGCTGAGCTCGACGATCTGCTTGGCATCCATGCGGAAGGCTCCTCTTGCGCCCGCGCGCCCACGCTGCCGGGGCGCCGCGAACGCCGCGAGCGTTCCACAGGCCGTGCGGGGCGCCAAGCGGTGGGGGGTTTGTGGCGGCTCCGGCTCGCGCACCGAACCTTCGAGCCGCCACAAGTGCCGCGTCTTGATTCAAGACAGGGGGTTTGTGGCGGCTCCGACCCGCGCGGCGAGCCTCCGTGCCGCCACAAGTGCCACGTCTTGATTCAAGACAGGGGGTTTGTGGCGGCTCCCGCTCGCGCGGCGAGCCTCCGTGCCGCCACAAGTGCCGCGTCTTGATTCAAGACAGGGGGTTTGTGGCGGCTCCGGCTCGCGCACCGAGCCTTCGAGCCGCCACAAGTGCCACGTCTTGATTCAAGACAGGGGGTTTGTGGCGGCTCCGGCTCGCGGACGCTCGCGCCCGGAACAGCCTGCCGGGTCAGGGACCCGCCGGTCGGGGACCCGCCCCGGTCAGCGACCCGCCCGGACCCGCCCCGGTCAGCGACCCGCCCGGACCCGCCCCGGTCGGCGACCCGCCCCGGTCACGGACCGGGCGGTCAGCGAAGGCGGGGTGGGCGCCGCTTGCGGGCAGCGCCCGAGCCGGGCGCCCGGCGGGGATGCGCGTGGTGCTCGAGCAGCGGCTTCGCAGGGAGACTTGGGGTGCCGATCGAGCTCAATCCCGACTGGTCCGAGTTCTTGCGTGCGCTGATCTCCCGCCGCGTGCGGTTTCTGTTGATCGGGGGTCACGCCGTCGCGGCCCACGGCGAGCCGCGGGTGACGGAGGATCTGGACGTGTTCGTGGCTCCGTCGCTCGCGAACGCCCGGCGCCTGCGCGCGGCGCTCGTTGACTTCGGGTTCGGCTCGGTCGCGCCCGCCGCCGAGGAGCTCGCGCGCCCGGAGCGCGTGTTCATGCTCGGGCGCAGCCCTGGCGTATCGACATCCTCACCGGCATCGCCGGCGTACCGCCGAGACGCGCTCCTCGCGCGACAGGGCGGCGATGTCGGCCCGATCCAGCGCCTCGGCCTCGGCGAAGCTCGCGGCCACCCGGAAGATCCGCTCGATCACGCGTCCAGTATGGACGTGCCGCCGGCCCGAGCCAAGCGGGCGGGCGGGGGGCGACAGGGGGCGCCGGGGCGCGACGGGGCGCGGGTGCCCCCGGGCAAGCGGGCGGGCGCCTGGAGGGGGCTCGGGGGAGGCACCCGGGTCGCACCTCGCGCCGGTCGGCGCTAGGCTCCGGGTGCTGGCTGCGCGCGCTGCGGGAACGACGAGACGAGAGCCCGGGCCATGCAATTCGGTTGGACGGACGAGCAGACGCGGCTCCACCAGCGCATGCGTGCGCTCGGCTCCGACGTCGCAGCGGTGAAGCCTCCGGAGCGCATGCGTGCGCTCGCGGCAGCCGGTGCGCTGGCGTTGCCGCTGCCCGCACGCCACGGCGGCGCCGAGCACGATCTCGTGACGACGGCGTACGCCTTCGAGGGGCTCGGGGAGACGCTCGACGACGCGGGCCTCTTGCTCGCAGCCGGGGCGCACCTGTTCGGCGTGGCGCTCGTGCTCGCGCGTGTCGGCACCGAGGCGCAGTGCGCGCGCTGGCTGCCCGAGCTCGCGAGCGGCGAGCGACTCGCGAGCGTGGCCGTGACCGAGCACCGGAGCGGCTCGAACGTCGCGGCCGTCGCGGGCGTGGTCGAGCCGGATCCGGCCGGCCTGCGAGCGACCGGCGAGAAGTGCTACGTCACGAACGCCGAGCGCGCGGGGCTCTTTCTCTTCGTGGGGCGCACGGCGGAGCAGGCGCGCGGACTCACCGCGGTCCTCGTGCCGCGCGAGACGCCCGGCGTCGTCGTCGGCAAGCCGCTCGAGCTGGCGGGGCTCCGGACGGCGGGCGTCGCGCCGGTCTCGTTCCAGGGCTGCCCCGTGTCGGCCGGCGCCGTGCTCGGCAAGCGGGGCGCGGGCATGGCGGTCTTTCACCTCGCCATGGGCTTCGAGCGGGCGCTCTTGCTCGCGTTTCGCCTCGGCGCGATGCGCCGGCAGCTGGACGAGGCGCTTACCTTCGCCGCGCGCCGCACGCTCGGCGAGTCCTCGATCCTCGAGCACGACGCGGTGGCGCACCGGCTCGCGCGCATGAAGCGACGCCTCGAGACCTCGCGCCTGCTCGTGTACCGCGCCGCCTGGGAGCTCGACACGGGCGAGCGCGCCGCGGGCTCGGCGGCGCTCGCGAAGTGGCACGTCGCCGAGTCGGCGGCCGAGTCGGCGCTCGACGCCTTCGCGCTCCGCGGCGCGGCGGGCTGCCTCGAGGAGAGCGGCCTGCCGGGGGCGATCGACGACGCGCTCGCCGCGACGATCCACTCGGGCACGGCCGACGTGCTCGCGACCGTGGTCGCCCGGAGCCTCGCGCCGCACCGGCAGTCGGGCTGACGCGCCTGGACGGAGTCTTGCCGAGCGGTGCTGCGCCCGGGCGGCTCAGCGGAGCGCGCGCCACGCGAGGTAGAGCGCCGCGCCGAGCGCGAGCGCCCCGACCACCCAGAGGAGCGTCGAGCGCGCGAACGAGCGCGGGCTCTCGAGCGCCGGCGTGCGCACGAGCGAGACCGACGGGCTCGGGGTCGCGCCGCGCACGACCTCGATCAGGAGCTGTGCGACCCCGTCCGGCCCGAAGGGGTTGACGAGGCGCACCGCGACCGGGCGTCCACCGCCAGGGAGCTGCACGGTGACCCGGCGGTCGGTGCGTGCCGGCTCGGGCTCGGGCGCGGGCTCGGCTTCGGGCTCGCACTCGGGCGCGGGCTCGGACTCGGCATCGCGCTCGGGCTCGGGCTCGGGGCCGGGGTCGCGCTCGGACTCGGCAAACGCGCGCACGGCGCCGCTCCGTCCGCACGCGTCGCAGCCCCCGCCGTCGCAGCGCGCGCAGGTGAGGCGGGCGGGCACGCGGATCTCGAGCTCCGAGGGCGTCGCGAGCCAGGACTCGGGCACGGTCACCCGCAGCCGGCCGCGCGGACCCGGAGCCTCGTCGAGCGCGGCGCGATCGACCAGGCGGGCGAGCTCGACGCGGCTCACGGCTCGAGCACGGTGCCGACGCTGCCCGGCTCGGCGAGCGCGCGCGCGAGGTCGCCCGGGGCGAGCTGGCCCACGATGTGGACGCGGCCGACGCCCGCGTCGATGGCCAGGAAGGCCTCCTCGAGCTTCGGGATCATGCCCTCGGTGACCGTGCCGTCGGCGACGGCGGCGGCGCTCGCGGCGCGGCTGAGGCGCGGCAGGCGCGAGCTCGGGTCGGCGACGTCGCGGAGCACGCCGGGCGCGCCCGTCACGAGCACGAGCGCCGTGGCCGCGAGGCCGACTGCGATGCCGTTGGCGACCACGTCGGCGTTGATGTTGTAGGTCGAGCCGTCGCGCGCGCAGCCGAGGCAGGCGACGACGGGCACGTGCCCGGCGCCGAGCAAGAGGGCGAGCAGCTCGTGGCCGACGCCGACCACGTCGCCGACGAGGCCGAGGTCGACGGGCTCGGGCCCGGCGCCGCTCAGCACCTTCGGCGGCCGGCGGCGGGCCTCGACGACGAGCGAGCTCGCGCCGTGCAGGCCCACGGGCCGGAGGCCGGCCGCGACGAGCGCCGCGCAGAGCTCGACGTTGAGCTTGCCGCACACCATCATCTTGATGGCGTCGAGCGCGCCCTCGTCGGTGACGCGCCGGCCGGCGATCTTGCGCGGCTTCTGCCCGAGCCGCTCCTGCAGCTCGCTCGTCTGCGGGCCGCCGCCGTGCACGACGACGACCTTCTTCTGGCTCGACCACAGCGCGGCGAGCTCGGTCGCGAGCGTGGCGCGGGCCGGGCCGGCGAGCACCTCGCCCCCGAGCTTGACGACGAGGGTCACGGGTAGCCTCCCGGGTCCTCGAGCGTGAGCCGCTCGTCGAGCCCGAGCACGAGGTTCATCGACTGCACCGCCTGGCCGGCGCCGCCCTTGACGAGGTTGTCGATGGCCGAGAAGCACACGATCGTGCGCCGGCCGCCCTCGGCCGGGCCGTACTCGAAGCCCACTTCCACGTAGTTCGAGCCGCTCACCGCGACGACCTCGGGCAGGCGCTTCTGCGGCACGCGCACGAAGGGCTCGGCCTCGTAGGCGCGCTGGAAGGCCGCCGCGACGTCGGCCTTCGGGATGGCGGCGTCGATCTCGCAGAACGAGCTCGCGAAGATGCCGCGGCTGAGCGGCGCGCTCACCGGCACGAACTCGAGCGAGAGCTCGCCGGCGCCGGCGGCGCGCAGGGTCTCGACGATCTCGGGCACGTGCTGGTGCGTCAGCGGCTTGTAGGTGCGGAGGTTCACGGCGCGGACGGGGTGGTGCGTGCCGGCGCTCGGGGCGGCGCCACTGCCGCTCGACGCCGTGATGCCGACCGTGCGCACGCGACCCGCGAGCCAGCCGGCCCGCGCGAGCGGCAAGAGGCCGAGCTCGGTCGCGGTCGCGAAGCACCCCGGCGAGGCGACGATGCGCGCCCCGCGGATCGCCTCGCGCGCGAGCTCGGGCAGGCCGTACACCGCCTCGGCGAGCAGCTCCGGGCACGGGTGCGGCTGGCCGTACCAGCGCTCGTACGCCGCGGCGCTCTTCAGGCGGAAATCGCCGGAGAGATCGACGACCTTGGCCCCGGTCGGCAGCACGCGCGGCACGAACTGCGCGGCCACCTTGTGCGGCAGGCCGAAGAGCACGACGTCGCAGCCCTGCGCCGCCTCCTCGGGGGGCAGGTTCTCGAAGCGGAGGCTCGTCCGGCCGTCGAGGTTCGGGTGCGCGGCCCCGAGCGGCTCGCCCACGTAGTCGATCGATGCGACGCGCACGAGCTCGACCTCCGGGTGCAGCAGCAACCGCCGGATGATCTCGCCGGCGCCGTAGCCGCTGCCGCCGATGATCGCCGCCTTGAAGCGCTTCATGTCGCGGCTGTAGCACGAACGCGGCCGGGACAGACCCGGCGCCCCGACGCGCCCCGACCGCGCCGCCGTGGTAGGAGGACGAGCGATGTCCGACGATCTGCGCGCGCGGCTCGAGAGCCGCCGGGACGCCAGGGTCGCCCTGCTCGAGCGACTCGTGCGCGTGAACTCCTACACCGAGAGCCGCGAGGGCGGCCGCGCCGTGGGCGAGCTCCTCGCGGCCGAGCTCGCGTCGATCCCGGGGCTCGCGACGCGCGTCGTCGCGAGCGAGCGCTTCGCCCCGCACCTGGTCGCGTCGAGCGCGCCCGCCGCCGGCTCGGCCGAGGGAGCGGTCGCGCTCGTCGGGCACCTCGACACGGTGTTCCCGCCCGGCACCTTCGAGTCGTTCGCGCTCGAGCAGGAGGGCCACGTCGCGCACGGCCCGGGCGTGCTCGACATGAAGGGCGGGCTCGTCGTCGTGCTCGAGGCACTGCGCGCGGTGGCGCCGCTCGGCGTGCTCCTGCGCCTGCCCGTGCGGCTCGTCGTCGTGAGCGACGAGGAGGTGGGCTCGCCCGAGGGGCGGCCGCTCATCGAGCGCGAGCTCGCCGGCGCGAGCGCCGCGCTCGTGTTCGAGTCGGGCCGGCCGGGCGACGCCGTCATCACGCGCCGCAAGGGCACGGCGGTCGTGAGCGTCAAGGCGCTCGGGCGCGCCGCGCACGCGGGCAACGCCCACGCCGACGGCGTCAACGCGATCTGGGCCCTGGCGCGCTTCGTCGACCGCGCGCAGGCGCTCACCGACTACGGGCGCGGCCTGACCGTCAACGTCGGGACCGTCCGCGGCGGCACGAGCAAGAACACCGTGCCCGAGGAGGCGAGCGCGCTCGTGGACTTGCGCTTCGAGACGGCCGACGACGGACACGCCCTCGTCGCACGCCTCCACGAGGTCGCCGCCGAGGCCACCCGCGGCGTCCCCGGCAGCAAGCTCGAGCTCGGCGGCGGGCTGTCGCGCCTGCCGCTCGAGCGCTCGCTCGCGAGCGCCGCCCTCTGCGCCGAGTACGGAGTCGCCGCCGCAGCGGCGGGCTTCGCCATCCGCGAGGCCGCG
>JACRDA010000296.1 GCA_016212965.1 Myxococcales bacterium | reverse complement strand
CCGGGGCGCGCCGAGCGCCGCGAAGACGCCCGCCACGGCGAGCACCGCGAGCTCGTGCACGCCCGCCCACGCCGCCACACCGGCCGCGGCCGCGAGCGCGACGAGGCGCGCGCGGCGGAGCGCCGTCCGCCCGAGCACGAGGAGCGCATTCGCCACCACGGCGACGATCACGGGCTTGGTGCCGTACAGCACCGCCGCGGTCGCGGGCAGTCTGCCGAAGCGCACGTAGATCCACGCGAGCGCGAGCGTCACCGCCATCGCCGGCAAGATGAAGCACGTGCCCGCCACGACGAGGCCGAGGGGACCGGCGCGCCGCGCGCCGAGGTGGATCGCCATCTCGGTCGAGTTCGGGCCCGGCAGCACGGCCGTGATGCCCACGAGGTCGACGAACTCCTCGGCCGTCACCCACCCGCGCCGCACGACCTCGCGCTGCATGAGCGCGATGTGCGCGAGCGGCCCGCCGAAGGCCGTCGCGCCGAGACGCAGGAAGAGCCAGGCGACCTCGCCGAGATGGGTGCGGCTCGGCCCGCCGGTGCGCACCGCGGCCGGAGCGTCGCTCACGGACAGGGGTCGAGCTCCCCCGCGCCGTCCACGACCACGGGCGTCTCGCCCGCGGCGAAGCTCCGGAGCAGGCAGCGGTACTCGTGCTTGGGCGCCGCGGTCTGGTACATCACCTCGTGACCGTCCTCGACGCCGTCCTCGAGGTGCTGGCGCACGACCGCCGTCGCAGCGTGCGCGCCGACCACGCGGTTGCCGCTCGCGGGCAGGGCGATGGCGGCGCCGCCCGAGTAGCGCAAGAGCTCCCCGAGCGACCGGAAGTCGGCGAGCTCGGGCGAGCTCGCGTCGAGCGCCTCGCCCGCGAGATCGAGCCCGAGCGACAGGCTCGTGGCGTTGGCGATGGGCGGCAGGATGTAGGTGTCCACGATCCCCTGGATCATGAGGACGTGGCGCGGCGCCGTGCCCGCGGCGGGCTCGGCGACGACGGCGCGCGCGTAGAGCGGCGGGTCCGCGGGCTCGCCCGCCCACTGCAGGATGCTGAGCAGGGCGTCGTGTCGGGCGAGCTTGCGGCCGATCTTGGCGTAGCCCACCAGCACCTCGAGCAGCGGCTTCACGGCGAGGGGGCTCAGCTTGTACACCACGTTCTCGATGTAGCTGCCGCCGGCGCCGCTCAGGATGGTCGCGCCGTAGCGCGGCTCGAGCGCGAGGGTGAGCGGCGCGATGGTCGCGCCCATCGAGTGGCCCATGAGCGCGAGCTTGCCGGTGTCGAAGCGCGCCTCGGCACCGGCGCCCGGGCAGTCGCTCACGTCGAGCACGAGGCCCGCGAGCACGTCCGGCAAGAGCGCCGCCTCGAGCGCGCTCTGCCGCACGTTGTCGCGCAGCGCCGCGGGGTTGCCGACGTTGAACATCAGGAACTGCTCGTCGTCGTTCGTGACGTTGCGCAGGCCGCCGTGGGGACCGTCGAAGGTGAGGCCCGCGAACCCGACCGAGGCGAAGTCCTGGGCCGGTCCGCTGCCGGGGACGAGCGCCGGGCCCCCGTGCACCGCCTCGACGCCGCGGTCGACGAGCGGACGGTCGCCGCCGCCGCCCGTGCGGATCATGACCGCCGTCGGCCAGCCGGCCGCGGGCATGGCCGCGCGCGGCACGGTGACGACGACGCGCGACTCCTCCTCGTGGTCGACGAGGGGCGTGCCGTCGCCGGCCTGTCCGAAGGCGCCGCCCTCGGAGCCGTAGGGGGGGACGCCCGTCTGGTAGACCGGCAGTGCGATGCGGCTCGCGTACACGCAGTAGGTCGGAAACTCGTCCGTCTTGGCAAAGGGCACGAGCGGGGCGGGCACCGGGCGTGCGCGCGCGTGCTCGACGAAGCGCTGGAGCTCGTCCGCGGGCCGGCCCGTCTCGAAGACGGCGAGCCCCGCGAGGGCGCCCGTGTCCACCCCGAGCGTGCCGAGCGCCCCGATGGCGTCGCGGTAGGCCGCGAAGGCCGCGTCCGCGAGCCCCTCCGGCCGCCCGCCCTCGAGGAGCGCAGTCACGGCCGGCGGCGTGCCGAGCGCGCGCCCGTCCGCCGCCCGGACGCCCGTCGTGACGACGAGCGCGTAGCGCGTGCCGGGGCGCAGCGGAATGCCCTGCAGCGGCAGGGCCGTGAGCAGGTTCGGCGCGCCGAACGGCCCGCCGTCCGCCTCGAAGGCGACGTCGACCGGGTAGCGCACGCCGAAGTCCGGCGCCGCGGGCTCGACGCCGACGAGGAACAGCGGCGCGCCCGCGGCGACGCTCCCGGCGAGGTCGGGCAGGCTCGCCGGATCGAGGGGCACCTCGGCCGCGAAGAACACGCCCGCCGTCGCGGCGAAGCCCTCGACGCCGTCGAGCAGGGCGATGACCCGCGCTGCGAGGTCGTTGCCGTCCGGGTTGGGCAGGCCCGAGACGTCGATGGTCCCGTCCGGCTCGCGTAGGTGCTCGCTCGGCAGGGGCGCCGCGTAGGCCGCGTGCGAGGTGAAGTCCATGGCGAGCAGCGGCGCCGCGGGCTCCTCGCCCGAGCACCCGGCGGCCCCGAGGAGCGCCGCCGCGACGCCGACCGCAAGGTGCGCTCCTGGCGCGCAGCTCCACCCCACCCCGGTCGCTCCACCCGCCAGCGCTCGCTTCACGGCCGAAATGCTGCGCGCATCGCCCGCCCGACGCCACCAAAAGCGCGCGCCGGGCCCCGCACCCGGGGCGGGCCCGCCGCGCACGGGTCGCTCAGCCGGCGGCGAGCGCCGCCATCGGCTCCACGCGCCGCGCGCGCCGCGCGGGCCCGACCGCGCCCACGGCCGCGAAGAACGCCGCGAACGCGACCGCGCCGAGCCACAGCCACGGCGGGAACTCGAAGAAGCGCTCCGGCTTGAAGGGGAAATCGGGGACGACCGGCGCGAGCCTGGCGAAGCCGAGGTCGAGCCCGGCCGTCGCGAGCCGGTCGACGAGCGCCGCGGCCCCGCGCCCGAGGAGCAGGCCGGCCGCCCCGGCGCTGGTCCCGACGGCGAGCGCGAGCGCCATGAGCCAGGCGAACATGTCGCGCCCCGAGGCTCCGATGGCCCGGTAGAGCGCGATCTCGCGCTGGCGCTCGCTCACGAGCACGAGGAAGGTGTACGCGATGTTCGAGGCGCTGATCGCCAGGATGACCACGGCCACGAGCGTCAGCAGCGCCCCGACCACGGTCACGAGCGCGCCGACGTCGCGGGCCCGCGTGTCGCGGGGCACGAGGTCGAGCGCCGCGGCGCGCGCGGTGAGCGGGCCGAGATCCGCCCCCGACCGCACGCGCACGGCCACGCTCGAGTACGAGTCGGCGGCGCTGCCGGTGAACTCGCGGTTCCAGCGCCGCACGACCTCGAGCGGCAGCGTGATCCCGACGTCGATGGCGCGACTCGAGATGCCGACGATGCGCAGGGCCACGCGCCGGAGGGCACCGTGCTTCGACCGGCCGAGCTGCGACTCGCCGATCCACATGTCGAACACGACGCCCTCGGCCAGGCCGATCAGGGTCTTGGCGAAGGGCGGCATGCGATGCGCGGGAGCGATGGTCTTGTCGAAGATCTCGACGATGTAGGGGCTCACGACCGCCGGCACCGGGTCGCTGCACAGGCCGCTCTTCTGGCCGCTTGCGAGCTCGCAGTACGCGGGCGCGGGGCACTCGTCGCTCGTCGTGCAGGAGGTCTCGGCCGCGTCGAGCGGGTCGGCGAAGTGCCGCTCCGGGCCGAGCTCCGCCTGCACGACGGCCGCGTCGACGGCGTCGCCCGGCATCTCGCCCACCCCGAATTTGCGCCCCAGCAGCTCGCCGCGCGCACTCGCCGGGAAGGCGAAGCGCAGCTTCGGGTACACGGCGACGACGTACGGCTCGCGGCGCAGGGCCTCGAGCGCTGCGGCCGTGACGGCCGGCGGCTCGGCCTCGAAGGCGAGACCGAAGAGCCCGGCGTCCTCGCCCTTCGGCGGCTCGAGCTCCACCTGCTCGGACGGGAACCGGTCGCGCAGCCACGCCGACATGCCGAGCCACAGGGCCACGAAGAACACGAGCGCGGCCGTGCCCGCGGCGATGCCGAAACCGCTCGACACGAGCGCCCCCCGGGCGCGGCGCAGATCGCGCCGCACGAGCTGCCACAGGGCCGCCGTCCTCATGCCTCGGCCCGCCGCTTTTCGGCCGCCGCGGCGCGCGCGTCCGGACGTGGCTCGAGCCGACCCCGCCCGAGTCCGAGCACGCGCCCGGCCCGCGCCGCGAGCGCCTCGTCGTGGGTCACCACCACCACGGTGAGCCCCGTGTCCCGGTGCAGGGCCGCGAAGATGTCGATGATCTGCCCCCCGGTCTCGGCGTCGAGGTTGCCCGTCGGCTCGTCGCACAGGAGCAGCTCGGGCTCGAGCAACAGCGCCCGCGCGACGGCGATGCGCTGGCGCTCGCCCCCCGAGCACTGGGCAGGCACGTCGCTCCCCCGCCCGGGCAGCCCCACGTCGGCGAGCAGCCGCTCGGCCCGCGCCCGCAGGCGCGCCTCACCCGCGCGGCCGTCGGGGACCTTCCGGAACAGCGACGGCGCGAGCACGTTGTCGAGCGCCGTGAGGTGCGGCAAGAGGTGGAACGCCTGGAACACGAAGCCGATGCGCCGCCCGCGCAGGGCCGACAGCGCGCCGTCGGAGAGCGCGCGCACGTCGCGCCCGAAGAGGCGCACGTCACCCTCGAACGCGCGATCGAGCCCGCCCAGGATCCCGAGCAGGGTGCTCTTGCCGCAGCCGCTCGGCCCCACGATGGCCACGAACTCGCCGGGCTCGACCCGCAGGCTCACTGCGTCGAGCACCGTGCGCTCCGCCTTGCCTTTGCCGAAGCGCTTCGTGAGCGCGTCGACCGCGATGACGCTCGGCTCCATCTCACCCACGCGCACCTCGGTCGCTCGGCTCCAGGCCCGAACGCTCGCACCGCCACGCGAGCTGCGTCAAACTCCATGCAGGTGCGACGCGTCTGATAGGCTCAGCGCATCGCCAGTCAGTCCGAAGTCGTGACCGAGCAGCTCGACCTTCCCTTGTACGACGACGCCACGGCCGCCGCGCTCGGGCTCGAGGACCGGCCGGCACCCGTGCCGGCGGCGAGCCGCGTGTACGTCAACCGCTCGCTCCGCATGTCGCAGATCGACTGGGTCGGCTTCGACATGGACTACACGCTCGCGCTCTACCGCCAGAGCGAGATGGACCGGCTCAGCATCGCGGCCACGGTGCCGAAGCTCGTGGCCCGTGGCTACCCGGCGCTGCTCGGCGACATCCCCTACGCGGTCGACTTCCCGATCCGCGGCCTGCTCATCGACAAGCGGCTCGGCAACGTGCTCAAGATGAACCGCTTCAAGGTGGTGCGAAAGGGCTACCACGGCCTGCGCGAGCTCGCGAAGGAGGAGCTCGTGGCGCTCTACCACGAGCGCCGCGTCCGGCCGCGCAGCGAGCGCTACCACTGGATCGACACGCTCTATGCGCTCTCCGAGGTGGCGATGTTCGTCAGCATCATCGAGGCACTCGAGGCGCGGGGCGAGCCGTGCGCCTACGAGCGGCTCTTCACCGACATCCGCGAGTGCATCGACGAGGCCCACCGCGACGGCACCATCCTCGACCAGGTGGTCGCCCGTCCCGAGCGCTACATCGAGCGCGACCCCGCGCTCGGCCCGGCGCTCCACAAGCTGCGCTCGGCGGGCAAGCGCATCTTCTTGCTCACGAACTCGCGCTGGGCCTACACGCGCAAGATCCTGAGCTACCTGTTCGACGGCACCCTGCCCGACTACCCCGGCTTCCAGGGCCTGTTCGACGCCGTGATCGTGGCGGCGAAGAAGCCGAGCTTCTTCCAGCAGGGCACGCCGCTCGCGGAGCGCCGCGGCGACAAGCTCGTGCCCGCCAGGCTGCCGCTCGAGCGCGGCCGCGTCTACGAGGGAGGCAGCCTCCAGGAGCTGCAGCAGGCGCTCGGCGTCACCGAGAACCGCGTCCTCTACGTCGGCGACCACATCTACGGCGACATGCTGCGCTCGAAGAAGGAGTCGACCTGGCGGACGGCGATGATCATCCAGGAGCTGGAGACCGAGATCGCCGCGCACGTGACGGCCCGACCCGACCTCACGCGCTCGCTCCTGCTCGGCGACCGGCGCGCCGAGCTCGAGGACGTCATCCGCCACCACGGCCAGCGGTTGCGCGAGCTCGCCCGGCTCCTGCAGCGCAGCGGCGACGGCGGCAACGGGCACGGCCCCGCCGACGGCAACGGCGGCGGGCACGCGGACGGTGAGGGCGAGGCCGCGCCGAGCCCACTCGTCGCCGAGAGCATCCGCTTGAAGCGCCTCGTGCACCGCGGGCGGGCCGAGCTCCACGCGCTCGAGCGCCAGCACGCCGAGCTCAAGCGCGGCATCGACAGCCGCTTCCACCCCTACTGGGGCTCGCTCCTCAAGCAGGGCAACGAGCTCAGCCTGTTCGGCGACCAGGTGAGCGAGTACGCGTGCCTCTACACCTCACGGGTCTCGAACCTCTGCGCGTACTCGCCGCTCCAGTACTTCCGCGGACCGCGCGGCGTCATGCACCACGAGCTGTAGGCGTCTCGCCCTTCTTCTTCGTCGGCCGGAGGGGCCGAGGAGTCGAGGGGTCAAGGGGTCCAGGGTCGCTGGCGACCGGAGGGGTGCTGGCTCGGTCGGCCTGGCCGTCGACCCCCTTGGCCCCTCGACCCCTTGGCCCCTCGAACTGGAAGAACATGCGCGCAACCCGACTCAGAGACAGCACCGGAACCCGGTCGAGTAGTCGTGGTACTTCGGGTCGTGCGCCGTCGTGCGGTAGTCGCATCCGTCCCCGTTCTGGTGCACGTCGAGGTAGTAGCCGCCGCGGAACGTGCCCGCCGGCGCGGCCGTCCACTCGTGCAGGTTGCCGACCATGTCGTAGGCGCCGAAGGAGCTCTTGCACTTGCCGAACTTGCCGGCGGGCGCGACGGTCCCCTTCAGCTGGTTGAGCCGCGGGTCGTTGAGGTTCGCCCAGTCGTAGGCCGACTCGGGTGGCGGCTGACCGTGGCCGCCGTGGAGCTCGTTGAACCCGGCGCGGCCCTGATCGTTGCACCGGCCCGCGGTCCAGGCGTCGCCGTAGGGGTACACGGTCTTCTTCTTGCCGCGGCACACCCGCAGCCACTCGTCGTCGCGGCACAGCCGCTTGCCGGCGCGGCTGCACGCCCGCTCGGCCTCGTCGCGGCTGATGTAGCCCTGGGGGACCTTGCCCTTCGCGCTCACGGCCTTCACGTCGAGCCCCGCCACGGGCTCGTAGGGTGAGTGGGCCTTCACCTTGCCCCCCGGCAGGAGCTCGACGGTCGCTGCTTCGTACTGGTCGATGCAGAAGGCCCCGAGCACGGAGACCATGCCCTTGGGGCAGCCCTTGCGGCGCGGCTTCTGCTCTCCCGCCGCGGCGCCCGGCTCGGCGGCCGCTCGGTCGCCCGTGCCGGCGGTGGCGCCCCCGTCTGCGGCCGGCGCGCCCTTCTTCGTCTTGCTCTTGTTCTTGCTCTTGCTCTTGCCCTTCTTGCTCGGCGCCGCGGCCTTCTTCGCGCCAGGCCTGGCCTTGGCCGCAGGGCCGGCTCCCGGCGTCGGGCTCGCGCTCTGGCCTGCGGCGGACGGGGGCGATGCGGGCTGCGCACGCCCCTCGGGCAGCCCCGTCACGACGCACGCGACGCCGAGCAGCAGGCTCGCCACGGTACGGAACGCACGCATCGAAGGGCTCCGGCTCGGCCTGCCTCGGCACGTTCGCCCCGGCGGCCGACCGCCTTCATGGCACGTGCCGCGCGCGACGGCCAGCCCGCGGCGTGTAGTAGCATCCGGACTCGCCGCCCCTGCGCCGCGCGCCCACCGGACGCGGCGGGGCGGCACGAGGCCTCGCTCCGTGTCGTCCGCGCCATCCACCGCCCTGCCCCGCGCCATCATCCGCTCCACGCCGGCCGACTTCGTGGTCGAGGAAATACCGGCGTACGCGCCGAGCGGTCGGGGGGAGCACCTTTTCGTCACCTTCCGAAAGACGGACCTCACGACGCCCGAGGCGGTGCGGCGCCTGGCGCGCGCCCTCGGCGTGCCGGAGCGAGACGCGGGCTACGCGGGCATGAAGGACCGCCACGCCGTCACGACCCAGACGGCGTCCTTCCCCTTTCCCGCCGGCCGCGACCTCGCCGAGGCGCGCGCGGTCGCGCTCGACGGCATCGAGATCCTCGCCGCCGAGCGCCACGAGCACAAGCTCCGCACGGGCCACCTCCGGGGCAACCGCTTCACGCTCCGCCTGCGCGGACTCGACGCCGCGACCGCACGCGCGCTCGCCGCGGCCCTTTCGGACGTGGTGGCGCGCGGCATCCCCAACCACTTCGGGGCCCAGCGCTTCGGGCGGGGGGGCGACAACGCGGAGCGGGCGCGCGCCTGGCTCTCCGGCCGGAGCCGCGGCCCGCGCGACCCGCGCGAGCGCCGGCTCTACTTCAGCGCGCTCCAGAGCGAGCTCTTCAACGCCGTGCTCGACGCGCGTGTCTCGGACGGCACCTTCGCGACGCTCCTGCCGGGCGATCTGGCGCGCCGCCCCGAGTCGGGGGGCACGGTGCGCGTGCCGCTCGCCGACCCGGCCGAGCTCGAGGCGCTGCGCGCCCGCCACCTCGTGCCGACCGGCCCCATGGTCGGCGCCCGCATGCCGTGGCCGGAGGGCCGCCCGGGGGATCTCGAGCGGCAGGTCCTCGCGGCTTCGGGCCTCGACCTGTCGCTCTTCGAGGCGCACCGAAAGCTCGGCGAGGGCGCACGCCGCCCGCTCGTGCTCGAGCTCGGGGACCTCCGCACCGAGCTGCCCGCCGCCGGGACGGACGGGCTCGTGCTCTCGTTTGTGCTACCCAAGGGCGGTTACGCCACGACCGTGCTCGGTGAGGTATGCGAACCGTTCGACCCCCACGCCGCCGATCGCCGCCCCGCTGCGGGCTCGGGCGACTCCGCGCCCGCGGAGCCGACGGAGCCCACCGAGCCGGCGGAGCCCACGGAGCCGGCGTGACGCGGAGCGGGGCGGGTGTGCGGGTGTGCCTGGACGCGCTCGGAGCGCTTCACTATCGACGACACGGAGCTCTCGGGCGCACGTGACGACCTCGTCCGGCCGCCCGGGCCATCACCACGGACCACGGTGCGCGCCGGGAGCGCGCGCCGCTCGGAAGGGACAGGAATGGATCTCGTAAAGTGGCTCGAGCGCATCATGACCGGCTTCGGCGCCGAGTGGGTCATGTGGCTCATGATCGGGCTCAGCGTCGTCTCGGTGGCGATCATCCTCGAGCGCGCCTACTTCTTCTTCACGCTGCGCGACGACCTGAACCGCCTGTCACGCGACCTCAAGGCCGCCCTCGACCAGTCGATCGATGCCGCCAAGGTGCGGATGCAGGCCTCGCCCTCGGCCGAGGCCGCCGTGGTCCTCGCCGGCCTGAGCATCGCCGACCGCGGCCCCGCCTCCGTCGAGGAAGCGATGCAGGGTGCGGCCGCGCTGCAGCGCCTGAAGCTCGAGAAGCGCCTCATCTTCCTCGCGACGCTCGGCAACAACGCGCCCTTCATCGGCCTCTTCGGCACGGTCATCGGCGTCGTCGGAGCCTTCAAGGCGCTCGACGTCAGCGCGAAGACGACCATCGCGGAGGCGGCGAGCCAGCCCATCGCGCCGCCGAGCGTCATGGCCAGCATCGCCGAAGCGCTCGTCGCGACCGCGATCGGCATCTTCATCGCCATCCCGGCGGTCGCGGCCAACAACTACTTCCAGCGCGCGACCCGCTCCAAGCTCGGCAACACCGAAGCGCTCACGCGCGTCCTGCTCGCCCACCTCAAGCGCAAGCCGGTGGCCGCTGCCGCCGCGGAGCTCGACGCCGAGCCCGACGGCGGCGGCGACGAGCCCGAGCCGCCCGCCGGGCGCAAGGGGACCCGCGATCGCAGCCGGGGCAAGGCAAGCTGATGGCCGGCGGTGCTCGCGACGAGGACGACGGCACGGTCACCGGCATCAACGTCACGCCGCTCGTTGACATCACGCTGGTCCTGCTCATCATCATGATGGTGACGGCGAAGATCATCGTCTCGCAGGCCCTGCCGCTCGAGCTGCCCAAGGCCGCCACCGGACAGCAGGTGCAGCTCGTGTTCGGCATCGAGGTGCGGACCTCGGGCGCGGTCACGATCGACGGCAAGGCCATCGCCGCCGACACGGACGTGCTCGACCGAGCCAAGGAGGCGCTCGAGCGCAACAAGGAGCTCAAGGCCGTGATCCGCGCCGAGAACACCGTCCCCCACGGCAAGATCATGCGCGTGCTGGATCTTCTGCGCCAGGCGGGCGTCACCAAGATCGCCTTCGGCATCACGCCCGTCGCGGCCGAGCCCGGCGCCGTGCTGCCGGGCCCCGAGGCCCCGAAGCCCGTGGCCCCGAAGAAGGAGGAGAACTAGCGCGCCATGAGCCCCCGCTCCGACCTGTACGACGCCCCGGCCCACGAGGCCGGCCTCGGCGTCGACACGACCGCCGCGGGGGACGGGGCCGCGTTCGCGCTCGCGGCACCCACCGAGGCGCCGGGCCCGGACGTGCTCGCGCCGGTGCGCCGCCTCGGCGTGAAGACCACGCGGGTCGGCCTCGTCATCGGCATCCTCGGCGCCTTGCTCACGCACGGCTCGGCCTCGGCGCGCGCCGCCGTGAGCCACCTCGAGATCCTGGCGTCCGCCGAGCAGATGCGCGGCGCGATGAAGGACTTCGTCAAGCAGTTCGATATCGACCTCGACGAGGAGAAGAAACCGCCCGAGCCCAAGGAGGAGGAGCTGCCGCCTCCCCCGCCGCCGGAGCCCACCGCCCCGGAGCCCCCGCCGCCGCCTCCGAACGTGCCGCCACCACCGCCGAAGGACATCTACGACGAGCCCAAGGAGCAGCCGGCCGCCGCCGCCCCGGACGCCCCCAAGATCCTGACCGCGGCGGACGACTCGCCCTACGCGGACATGACGGACGAGATGGTGAGCGGCGAGGGCGAGGGCACCTTCGGGTACGTGACGCCGGGCGGCACGGGCACGGCACCGACCTACGACCCGAACGCGCGCAAGGACGGCGTTCCGGGCGGGACGGGCAAGGGCCCCGCGCCGGCCCCTCCGCCGCCCGCGCCCAAGGTGAACCGTTCCCGCGCCGCCGACCTCGTCGGCTCGCGCTCGTGGAGCTGCCCCTTCCCGCCCGAGGCCGACGCCGAGCAGATCAACCGCGCGACGGCCACGGTCGTGGTCACGGTCTCCGCGAGCGGCGGCGCCTCGGCTGCGCGCATCGTCAACGACCCCGGCTACGGCTTCGGACGCGCCGCCCAGCAGTGCGCGATGGCGCGCCGCTACAGCCCCGCACTCGACGCCGACGGCCAGCCGATCACCTCCACGACGCCGCCGATCAACGTCACGTTCCGGCGCTGACGGGCGCCCGACGCGTGGAATTGTCCCCGGGCGGTCCGCTTCGGCTAGACTCCGGCGGTCGCCAAGTGGACATCCTCGAAAGAACCGAGCACCTCGCCAAGGTCCCGCTGTTCGCCGGCCTCAGCCCGGCGGCGCTCGATCTCGTGGCGCGCGTTGCGACCGAGGAGACCCACCACCTCGGCACCAAGGTCTTCGAGCACGGGGACGTGGGCGACAAGCTCTACATCATCGTGCGCGGGCGCGTGCGCATCAGCCGCGAGGTGCCGGGCATGGGCGAGGAAGCGCTCGCCATCCTCAGCCCTGGGGCGATCTTCGGCGAGATGGCACTCATCGACGAGTCGCCGCGCTCGGCGGACGCGCGCGTCCACGAGACGTGCGAGCTGCTCGTCATCAGCCGCGAGGCGTTCGAGGACCTCTTGTTCCTGCACAAGGACCTCGCCTACGAGGTGCTCTGGAGCATGGTGCGCATCCTGACGGCGCGCCTGCGCGAGACGAACGACAAGCTCACGTTCCTCTCGGTGAGCTCGAAGTTCTAGCGGTCGTCGGTCGCCTCGGAGCCGCATGCGCAGGGAACGGACGGCGCCCGACTGCGCACACGCCCCCGGTTCGAGCCTGAACGGATGAGCGGGCCGCGAACGCTGAGCCGTCACGCGAACCCTCGGCGCGAACGGCGCGGCGGGCCGGCGCTCGCGACCGGGCCCACCCGCCCATGCGCCGCCGCCACCTACCCCACCTGCCGCCCCCCGGTAAGCCTTTTCTGCCACACGTTTGACATCCCCCCACATGTTCAGTAGCGTGGGAATCATGCAGGGGTTGACGTCACGCCAGGAACAGGTGCTGAGCTTCATCCGGAGCTCCATCACGGACCGCGGCTACCCGCCGACGTTGCGCGAGATCGGCGCTCACATGGGCATCCGCTCGACCAACGGGGTCAACGACCACCTCCGCGCCCTCGAGCGCAAGGGCTACCTGACGCGCGAGGACATGAAGAGCCGCGCGCTCCGGCCGCGCGACCTGGAGGTCGCCGCACCGAAGCACGACGACGTGGCCGCGGGCTGGCGCGACGTGCCCATCCTCGGGCGCGTCGCCGCGGGCCTGCCGCTCTACGCCGAGGAGCACCTCATCGACACGGTGCGGCTCGACGACGCGCTGCTGCCGCGCTCGGGTGAGATCTTCGGGCTGCGCGTGACCGGCGACTCCATGGTCGACGCCGGCATCGTGAACGGCGACTACGTCTTCGTGCGCAAGCAGCAGACGGCCCAGCGTGGCGAGATCGTCGTCGCCCTCATCGGCGACGAGGCCACCGTCAAACGCTACTTCCCGGAGCGCGACTATGTGCGCTTCCAGCCCGAGAACCGCGCCATGGCACCCATCCTGGTGCGGGCCGTCGACTTCAAGCCCACGATGCTGCTCGGTGTCGTGGTGGGCGTGTTCCGGCGCGTGTGACGCGCCCCGGCCGAGCGCGTGGCGGCGACCGCGGCACCGTGCCGAGCGCGCCGACCTCGGGGCCGCCGCCCGCACCGGATCGGGCCGGGGACCAAGTGCCGATTGACGCCCTCTGGCGGCGCTTGGTAGCGTCCGAAACAAGCTCCGCCCGTTGTGGGCGCCTCGACGCACCGCGTGTGCGCTCGTCACGACCGCCGCGACGCAGCTCATGAGGAACTACACGTGAAGACACCGGCGTCCCACGGCCAGCTTTCGCGAGCCTCCGCGTCGCTCGCGCTCGTCGTCATTGCGCTCGCGGGCGGGAGCACCGCCGGTTGCGGCGTGCTCTACGCCGCCAAGGCGAACGTCGCCGCGGGAGACCTCGAGCAGGCCAAGACGCTCAAGGCGGACGAGCTCGCCCCCTACGAGTACTACTCGGGCAAGGCCTACCTCGAAAAGGCGATGGAAGAGGCCGCGACCGCCGAGTACGGCGACGCGGTCGACTTCGCCGGCCGGGCGGGCGACTTCGCCGACAAGGCCATCGAGCTGTCGCGCGCCGCACACGAGGGCTCGGGCCGATGAGCCGCGCGAGCTCGTGGCTGTTTCTCCTGGTGGCAGCCGCCGCGGTCGCGCCGGCGGCGGCGTGCTCGAAGGTCCCCATGCTGCGCGGCGAGATCGAGGGCCTCGACAAGCTCCTCAATCAGGCCGAGCAGAACGGCGCCAAGCGCTGCGCTCCCCGCGAGCTCGCGCTCGGGCGCGCCCACGCCGAGTTCGCCGGCGTCGAGATCGACCAGGCGGACCTCTTCCGCGCCGAGGACCACATGCAGATCGCCCGGGCCAACGCGCAGGCCGCGTACGACCTGTCGCCGCCGGGCTACTGCGCAGAGCGCCGCTTCGCCGCCGAGGAGCCGAAGCCGCTGCCGCCGCCCGTGCCGAAGATCGGCGACAAGGACGGCGACGGCTACCTCGACAACTCCGACGGCTGTCCGAACGACCCCGAGAACTACAACGGCTTCAAGGACGAGGACGGTTGCCCGGACGACCCCGACTCCGACGCCGACGGCCTCGCCGACTCGAAGGACGCCTGCCCACTGCTCGCCGAGGACAAGGACAATTACCTCGACGAGGACGGCTGCCCGGACGTCGACAACGATCTCGACGACGTCATCGACGACGTCGACGGCCAGGCGGGCGCCTGCAAGGACAACCCGGAGGATCCGGACGGCTTCAACGACGCCGACGGCTGTCCCGAGGACGACAACGACGGCGACACCGTGCCGGATCTCAAGGACGAGTGTCCGAACATCCCCGGCGTCAAGGACGGGCCCAAGCCCGGCTGTCCGCAGAAGCCGACGCTCGCCGTCATCACGGCGACCGAGATCAAGATCACCCAGCAGATCCACTTCGCGTTCGACAAGTCGACGATCCGGCCCGAGAGCTACCCCGTGCTCGACGCCGTGACCGACATCTTGAAGAAGAACCCGACCGTGAAGCTCGAGGTGCAGGGCCACACGGACAACCAGGGCTCCGCCGTCTACAACAAGCGCCTCAGCCAGGACCGCGCGGGCTCGGTCGTGAAGTACCTGACGAGCAAGGGCATCGACGCCGGCCGGCTCGTCGCCAAGGGCTACGGCCTGGAGATTCCGCTCGTGCCCAACGACAACGAGCGAAACCGCGCCATCAACCGCCGCGTGCAGTTCATCCGCACCGAGGGGGGGCCCAAGTAGGCGCGCTCCTCCACGCGGCGTCGGCACCGGTGTCGCGCGCGCGCCCGGCCAACCCATCACCTGGTCGCCCCGCGACCGATCTTCGCGCTACGCATTCGCCGCAATCCGCTCGCAATTCCGCTCGCAATTCCGCCCCGCATTTCCCGCCCCCGCATTTCCGCTCGCCATCCGCCACGGCTCTGCCCTCCCCGCGCTCGCGCCGGGCGGGCCGAGGCACCAGAGGTAACCGAACGTGCACCTTCGCTCCCGCCTGATCTCCCTCGCGTGCGCGGGCCTGATCGGCTCCGCTGCTGCCATCGCGCTCGCTGCCCCGGGCGACAAGGCGGCCAACGCAGCCTTCGAGTCGGCGATGTACGAGGACTACCTCAACACGGAGTTCGACGGCGCGCTTGCCAAGCTGCAGGAGGCGATCAAGAGCTGCGGCAAGGACAACTGCGCCAAGAAGGTCCTCTCCAAGCTCTACCTGGGCGCCGGCGTGCTCTACTCGATGGGCAAGAAGCAGCCCGAGGCCGCGAAGGACGCCTTCCTCAAGGCGCTCAAGGCCGACCCGGACGCGAAGCCGCTCGAGGACTTCATGAGCGACACCTCCGAGGCGCTCAAGGTCTTCAAGGAGGCGCAGAAGGAGGCCAAGAGCGGCGGCCCCGCCCCCGTGCCCGAGCCGGGCCCCGGCCCGAAGCCGCAGCCCGAGCCGGGGCCGGGACCGGCCGCCGGTGGCGACCTCGAGTACGAGGCCCCGCCCGAGGGCGCGATCAACACGCCGCTTCCGATCTTCATCAAGGTCCCGGACGACCTCGGCGCGACCAAGGTGTCGCTGTCGTTCAAGTCCTACGGCGGCTCGCAGTGGACCACCGTCGCCATGAAGCCGATGAGCGGCGGCTACGGCGCGATGATCCCGTGCTCCGAGCTCTCGACGACGGGCAAGGTGCGCTTCTACATCACCGCCGTCGACGCCGAGAACAACGTGCTCGGGACGGCCGGGACGCGCAAGGCGCCCCAGGAGACGATGATCAAGAACGCGCTCGACGACGACCCCCCGTCGCTGCCGGGCGAGGACCCGCCGAAGAAGTGCACCGCCGCCACCGAGTGCCCGCCGGACGTCCCCGGCTGCTCGAAGCCGAAGGGCGACCAGCGCGGCGACAAGGGCTGGGGCGCGAGCTGCGAGGCCACGCAGGAGTGCAAGGAAGGCTTCATCTGCAAGGACGGCAGCTGCGAGCAGGGCGAGGACGACGGCTCGGGCGGCAGCGACGGCGGCACCGACAGCGACATCAAGAAGAACTGGATCTCGCTCGGCGGGCAGCTCGACATTCTGCTCATCGACAGCGCGATCGGCGTGTGCGGCGCGTCGAAGGCCACGGCCTCGGACGGACGCCCCGACAACTACTTCTGCTTCGACGCGAACGGCAACGAGTTCCTCGGGGCCGCGCTCGAGACCCCCTTCAACGAGATCCAGGGTGGTGGTGCCCTCGCCGGCGGACGGCTCGTCGTCGGCTACGACCGGCTCCTCTGGCACGCCCCCAACCCCATGTACGGCGGCTTCGTGCTCGGAGCGCGCATCGGGGTCGGGCTCGGCGGCTCCCCCGGTGTGCCCGTCGACCAGCTGCCGGTGGGCCGGCAGCTCGAGCCCGTCGCGCGGGACTTCTTCATGTTCCACGGCGAGGTCCGCACGAGCTGGTACTTCCTGCTCGACAAGATCGCGAGCCCCTTCGTGTCGCTGAACGGCGGCTTTGCCCAGGTCAACGCCGGCGTCGACGTCGCGGCGTGCGACGTGCTCAACGACTCCGGGCAGCAGGTGACCGTCGCCGAGAAGCGCTGCGACAACCAGACGGCGTTGAAGCGCGATCTCTCGGCCTACCAGATCACGGGCCTCAACTTCGTCGGCTTCAGCCTCGGCGCGATGATTCACGCGCACACCTACTTCTCGATCCAGCCCGAGCTGCGCTTCATGTTCATGGTCCCGACCTTCGGCACGGTCATCGCGCCGATGGTGTCGCCGGTCGTCACGTTCTAGAGAATCGTCAGTTCTCGGCTGTCGGTCGTCAGGCCCGGAGTCGCGAGACCCCGAGGGCTGCCGGCCCCACTGTTCCGGGAGAGGACGGCCAGGCGAAAACCGGCTAAGGAAGCCGACGGGCGGATGGATCTCGCGAAGCTGGAGCGCGACTTCTCGACGGCTGCGGCGCCGGTGGCCCTGTGCGACCCACGGGTGATGCGGCGGATCATCCGCGCGCACCGCGACGTGTCGGGCCTCAAGCTCGACGTGCCGCACGCGCGCTGTTACGCGCTCGCGCGCGACGCGCTCAAGGCCATCATCGACCCCGCCGAGCTCGGGGCCGCGGCCGCCAAGCCGGACAAGGAGATCATCCTGGTGGCGCGGCCCGCACCGCGCGAGCTCGCGGGTCGCACCCCGGGCGAGGTCCTGCAGAAGCTGTGGCGCGCCGCCTTCCATGCCGGCATCCACCTCGAGCTCGACCGGCGCTTCGAGGGTGGCAACCTGTCGGAGGCCCTGGTGCGCGAGCGCATCGACCGCATCGGCCAGATCGAGTTCGACGAGGTGCGCGCCACCCTGCGCCACGACGATCTGGTGCTGCCACCCGGTGACGATCGCCAGACCTACAGCGAGTTCGTCGCGCTCTACCTCGAGCTGCGCTTCTTCGCGCCCCACCTCTTGTCGGTCCACTTCCCCGGCCTCCACGACGCCGCCCGCATCGAGGCCATCCTCGCGGCGGACGTCGCGGCCGAGCCCATCCTCGGCCGCTGCAAGCCCGAGGGTGCCGACCCCCTGCCCCTGCCCACCCGCGGCCGCTCGGCGACGAGCTTCTTGCCACCCCCGTCGCTCGGGCTCGGGCGCATGTTCGCTCCGCGGCCGCCGAGCGCGCGGCGCCGGGCGAGGCTCCGCAAGGCAGCCGCGAAGGCCAAGGCCGCCGGCAACGACGTGCGCGCGGCGCTGCTCCGCGCCGTCGTCGGTCTCGAGCCCGACTGCGAGGAGGAGCGCAAGGCGGCACGGCAGGATCTGCGCGACCTCGGCCAGCGCGTGAACGCCGCGCTCGCGCCGCTCGAGGACGCGCCGCTCTCGGCCGGCGACCGGAAGAAGCTCGCCCGCGGCGACGTCGACTGGAGCGCCCTGCTCACCATGCTCGCGACCGAGGCAGCGATCCACCGCGGCCTGCGCTACCCGGTCGAGGCACGCCTGCTCTACGATCTCCAGCTCGCCGCCATGTCCCACGAGAAGCCCGAGCGGGCGGTCGACATGGCACGCTTCCTGTTCACCCTCGGCAAGCAGCCGATGGTGCGCGCGCTTCCCGCGACGCGCGAGATCCGCGTGGCGCGCTACATCCACGCCGCGCAGAAAAAGGTGCGCCACGCGCGCATCGACTCGCCCGACCGCAAGCTGCTCGGCAAGGCGCTGCGCGCCGCGACCGAGCGCGCCGAGCTCAACGTCCGGCTGTCCCTGCGTCCGAAGCTCCTCGCGGCCCTCGACGAGGTCGGGCTCGAGCCGCGCTCGGGCCCGGAGCAGAACGCCCGGAACAAGCTGGTCGAGGAGCTGCTCGACCGCGCCGTCGAGAACGGCTTCCTCATGCTCGGCGATCTGCGCGACGCCATCTCGCGCAACCAGCTGAAGCTCGAGGACATGCGCTCGGCACGCGAGCTGTGGCACGGCGACGCGCTCACGAAGCTCGACAAGATCCTCGACGTCTCGCTCGACGGCGTCTACCGCAAGGGCGAGGTCTATCTGCGCGGTCTGCAGCGCCTGTCGGCGCCCTCCTTCGGCACGCGCATCGGGCGGCACGTGGTCCTCTGGGGCCTGTTGCCGGCGGCGATCGCCTTCGTCGTGCTCGAGGGCGCGACCCACATCGTGGGGCCGCTCTGGCACCTGTTCGGCGGCGCGGAGCTCCACCTGCTCGACTGGCGCTCGTTCCTCTTGCTCACGCTCTTCACGCTGGGGCTCATCCACTCGAGCCTGTTCCGCTGGGGCGTCCTCGCGGCCCTGAGCCTCGTCGGCAAGCTCCTGCGCTTCTGGGTCGTGCAGCTGCCGCACTGGATCATCACCCGGCGCGCGGTGCGCTGGTTCCTGCGGACCACGGTGGTGCGCGTCGCGTTCCGGCGCGTGCTGCTGCCGGCCGCCATCGCCCTGCCCGTGTACCTGCTCACGCCGCTACGCGACGAGTCGCTCTGGGTCGCCATCGCGATCTCGGTGGCGGTCTTCGTCGCCCTGTCGTGGATCATGAGCTCGCGCCTGGCCGAGCTCGCGGAGGACTTCTTCTTCGACAAGGTCGCGCCGAGCTGGCGCGCGCTCAGTCACCACCTCTTGCCCGGGCTCTTCCGCCTGGTGGCGCGCTTCTTCGCGGCGCTGATGGAGCTGCTCGACCGTGGCATGTACAAGGTCGACGAGCTGCTCCGCTTCCGGCAGGGCCAGAGCAAGGCGATGGTCTGGGTGAAGGGCGGCACGGGCCTCGTGTGGGGCGGCTTCGCGTACGTGGTGCGCCTCTACATCACGCTGCTCATCGAGCCCTACATCAACCCGATCAAGCTGCCGATCACCACGGTCGCGCACAAGCTCTTCGTGCCCTTCACGCCGGGCATCCTGGCGGCCTTCAACCAGGCGCTGTCGTTTCTCGGACCGGTCATCGGCGGCACGATCGCCGGCGTCACGGGCTTCTTTCTGCCGAGCGTGTTCGGCTTCATCGTGTGGGAGCTGAAGGAGAACTGGAAGCTCTACCGCGCCAGCCGCAGCGACAAGCTGGCGCCCGTCCTGGTCGGCAACCACGGCGAGACCGTCGGCGCGCTGCTCGTCCCCGGCTTCCACAGCGGCACCTTGCCGAAGCTCTACGTGCGCCTGCGGCGCGCAGCCCAGCGCGAGGACGAGGACGCGGCGCGCGCGAGTCGCGGCCCGAAGACGCTGGGCCAGGCGCCGCACCGCTCCGAGGGCTCGCGCGGGCAGTTTCGGGAGGGCCTGCACGAGATCGAGACCTCGGTGCGGCGCTTCGTCGAGCGCGAGCTCGTCGCGCTGCTCGCGGCCTCGCGCGACTGGCACCACGGGCCGCTCGCGCTCGCCGGCGTCGACCTCGGCAGCAACCGCATGCGCCTGCGCCTCGCGTGCCCCGGCGTCGGGCCCGAGCTCTGCGAGGTGGCGTTCGAGGAGCAGAGCGGCCTCATCCTCGCGAGCGTGGCGCAGCCCGGCTTCCTCGACGCGCTCGACGCGACCGGCCGCATCGTGTTCGAGAACGCGCTCGGCGGCCTGTACCACCTCGCCGGCGTCGATCTCGTGCGCGAGCAGATCGCCTGGGCGATCGGGCGGGACACGCCCTACGACGTCATCGAGGAGGGGCTGCTCGTGTGGCCCGGCACCGGCTACCGCACGGAGGTCGTCTACCGCTTCCGCGGCCTCGGCCGCAGCCCGATGGTCAAGCCCAAGGTGCGCGGCGAGCCCATCGCCCTCGCGCCGGCACCGCTCGATCGGCGCAAGCTCGTGTTCAAGCTCCAGCACGTGCGCTGGGTCGACTGGGTCGACGCCTGGAGCACGGAGCTCGAGGCGACGCGCGCTCCGGAGCGGCTCGTTCCGGGGCCCTCGCTCCTGCCGCCGCTTCCGGGCGAGTCGATGCAGGCGCCGCACCGACTCACGGACGGCGCCGATCTCCACACGGCCCCGACGCCCTCTCCGCCCGCGCCCGGTGCGCGGCCGCCGGCGCCCGCGCCGGCCCCGACCGTCGCCGCCGGCCCGGCGGCGGTGCCGACCGAGCCCATGGTCGCGCCGCGCGCGCCGTCCGACGTCGCACCCACGCTGCCGGCCGCGGTGACCGAGGCGGTCACCTCGTCCGGCTCGGCGCCGACCGAAGCGAGCCCCCGGGGCAGCGACGCCGCGCCGACCCTACCCGGTCAGGAGCGCCCGCGCCGCGCCGACACCGAGGCCGCGTCGAGCGCCGCCCCGACCGTGCGCCGCTGACGCAGTCGTCCGCGGCGGAGAGCGCACGCCGAGCTCCTCGGCCACTCGCCTCCAAAGTACCCAGAAAGAGACAACCACAGAGACGCGGAGACACGGAGAGCTGCACGGAGCCGGCAGGGTTCAGAGATTCTCTCCGTGTCACGCTCCGTGCCTTCGTGCCTCCGTGTTTCTGCTCGCTCCGCTTCCGGGTGGAGCGAGCCGACGACTCACCGAGCGAGCCAGGCGCGGACGCGCTCGGCCACGGCGGTCGGCGTGAAGCCGAGCTCGTCCCGGATGACCTCCCAGGGCGCGGAGGTGCCGAAGTCGTCGTGTCCGAGGCAGAGGCCCCCGGGGCCCACCCACGCGCGCCAGGGCCAGCTCACACCGAGCTCGATCGCGGCGCGCCGCACGCCGGGCGGCAGGACGGCGTCCCGGTAGACCTGGTCCTCGCGCAGGAACGCGTCCCAGCAGGGCGCCGACACGACGCGCACGCGCTTCTCCTCCTTGGCGAGGAGCGCAGCCGCCGCCGCGGCCAGCCCGACCTCGGCGCCCGTCGCGATGAGGACCGCGTGGAGCTCGCCGGCCGCGTCGACCGGCGTCTTCTGCAGCTCGGCCGCGTCGGGCTCCGAGAGCACGTAGGCACCGCGCAGCATGTGGCGCGGGTCGAACTCCGCCGGGCGCGCGAGGTTCGGCACCGTCTGACGCGACAGCGCGATCGCGGTCGGGCCGTCGCGCCGCTCGAGCGCGTGGGTCCACGCTGCCGCGCACTCGAGCGCATCGGCCGGCCGGAACACGTCGAGCCCCGGGATGGCGCGCAGCGACCACAGCTGCTCCACCGGCTGGTGGGTGGGCCCGTCCTCGCCGAGGTAGACGCTGTCGTGGGTGTAGATGAAGATCGACTGCAGGTGCGACAGCGCCGCCAGGCGCAGGGCGGGGCGCATGTAGTCGGCGAACACGAGGAAGGTCGCCCCGAACGGGATGAAGCCCTCCGTCAGCGCCATGCCGTTCACGAACGAGCCCATGGCGTGCTCGCGCACGCCGAAGTGGAAGTTGCGCCCGCCGAAGGCGCCGGGCCCGACGGCCGGCGAGTCGGCGATGAGCGTCTTGGTCGAGGGGGCGAGGTCCGCGGACCCTCCGACGAGCGACGGCACGAGCGCCGCGGCGCGCTGCTCGATGACGCCCGAGTGCACGCGCGTCGCGTTGTCCTTGGCGGGCGCCACCTGGCACAGCTCCTCGAGCAGGTTCGGCGGCACGGACTTGTCCACGAGCTTCTCGTAGAGGCTCGCGGCGTCACCGCCCCGCCCGAGGAAGGCGTCGCGCCGCGCGCACCAGGCCTGCCGCTCGGCCGCCCCCTCCGCCGCGCGCGCCGCGAACAGGGCCCGCACCTCGTCCGGCACGAGGAAGGTGGGCTCCTCCGGCCAGCCGAGCGCCTGCTTCGTGAGCGCGACCTCCTTCGGCCCGAGCGGCTCGCCGTGCGCCTTCGAGGTGTCCTGCTTGTTCGGCGAGCCGCAGCCGATATGCGTGCGCGCCACGACGAGCGAGGGGCGAGCCGGCTCGGCCACCGCGGCCGCGAGCGCAGCGGCGACCGCCGCAGGATCGTGGCCGTCCGTGTGGAGGACGTGCCAGCCGTACGCCTCGAAGCGGCGCCCCACGTCCTCGGTGAACGCCAGGCTCGTCGGGCCGTCGATGCTGATGCGGTTGTCGTCGTAGAAGAAGACCAGGTTGTCGAGCCCGAGGTGGCCCGCGAGGCTCGCCGCCTCGGCCGAGACGCCCTCCATCAGGTCGCCGTCCGAGCAGATGCCGAACACGCGCCCCGCGACGAGCCCGGGCGCGTGGGGCGCGACGCGCGCGGCGAGCATCTTCAGGCTCGTGGCCATGCCGACCGCGTTCGAGATCCCCTGCCCGAGCGGCCCGGTCGTCGTCTCGACGCCCGGCGTCAGGTGCACTTCGGGGTGGCCCGGCGTGCGGCTCTTCCACTGCCGGAAGCGCTTGAGCTCGGAGAGTGGGAGATCGTAGCCCGCGAGGTGGAGTAGGCCGTACAGCATCGACGAGGCGTGCCCACACGACAGGACGAAGCGGTCGCGATCGACCCAGCCGGGGTCCTTCGGGTCGTAGCGCAGCTCGCGGAGCCAGATCGCGAGCGCGATGCCGGCGAGCCCCATCGGTGCGCCGGGGTGCCCGCTCTGCGCCTTCTCGACCGTGTCGACGGCGAGCATCTGGAGCGTGTGGACGGCCTGGTCGAAGAGCTTCGGATCGATGTCGCGCGGCATGGTCGCCTCTTCTAGCGGTCAGCCCCGGGGGAGACAACCGGCTAGAGGGGCGGCTGGGCGCCAGGCTCCAGACGTCAGCCGGAGAAGATGGCCGGGCGCAGATTCTGGCCGTAGCCCGTGGCCTGCTCTTCGTCCGAGGGTGGCCAGCCGCGCACCGCCGACGGGGAGGTCTGGAGCCCGAAGCTCGCCGCGCTCAGCCCGTCTCGGCCGCGGGCATCGCGTCGTCGAAGCCCTGGATGTCGGTGTCGTCGGGCAGCGCGATGGGCACGTAGTCCCGCTCCGGGGCCAGGGCGTTGAAGCGCCGCGCGAGAAAGCTCGGGATGAGGAAGGCGAAGGTGCGCGCGAGCCGGCGCGGATCGTCGAGCGTGCGCATCATCGCCTGGTAGGTCGACTCGCCGTAGGTGTCCTTGAACGCCGCCGCCTGCTCGGGCCGCGTCACCCACGACACCACGCCGAGCCGGTCGGCCTCGGGGTGGAACTGCACCGCCTCGATGCTCGGCCCCGTGTCGAAGCCCATGATGGCGCGCCCCTTCGAGACGCCGTCGCGGCTCTCGCGCGCGAGCAGCGTCCCGTGGAGCTCCGCCATGCGCTTCTCGTCGACGTCGACCGCCTCCCACCAGCGGTGCTCGAAGGCAAAGAGCCGGTCGCCGAAGGGCGCGAGCAGCGGGTGGCGCTGGCCGTCCGCGGTCGGGTAGACCGGCATGACGCCGAACTTGCGCTGTTCGCGCTTGACCACCTGGGCGACCCCGAGGTGCCGCACCACCATCTCGAACGAGTAGCAGATGGCGAAGAGCGCGCGCCGCCGCGAGCCGGTGTGCCACGAGTCGAGGATGCCGTCGACGAAGTGGCCGTAGTTCGTGACCCACGGCTGGCCGTCGCCGTCGAAGGGCGAGCCGGGGCCGCCGGAGGAGATGTAGACGTCGCAGTCGGTCGGCGGCACCTCCTCCTTGTCGCGCGGCGACACGTGCACGAGCTGACACTCGACCGCGGGGTTGCTGCGGTGCACGCGCTCGAAGTAGCGGTCGACGATGCCGTGCAAGCAGCGCATCGCCTGGTTCGGGTGCCCGTCGTTCATGTCGACCAGGCACAGGCGCAAGGGGGGTCGTTTCATCGCTCTCGCTCCCCCGCCAGATCTCGAAGCATGGAAGATCCGTCGGGGCGCCAGCGCGCCCTCGGGGTCGTTCGAGGTCGGCGAGCATAGCGCGACCTACCCCTCGACGGCTACCTCCGGTCACTTCCGGGCCGGGATTGTCGCAGACGCGCGCACATCGCCGCAGACCGGCGCGCCTGCCTCGCGGCCAGGTGCGGGCTAGGCGTGACGCGCGTCGCTCGTGGCGCGCTCGGCGGCCGGGCGCGCGCTCCGCCCGCGCTCGGCGGGCACCCGTGCCGCCGCGGCCTCGCGCGCCTCGGCGGCGGTGAGCAGGCGCCGCACCCCGAACGCCGCGAGGCCCCACACCGGCAGGGCGTAGGCCATCAGGCGGAAGTTGTCCTGCCGGAACCAGGGGATGACCTTGAGGACCAGACCGAGGCCGCACGCGACGAGCGCCGCGAGCAGGAGCTTGTAGACCCGGCGCGTGGTCTTCACGCGGCCCCGGGCGAGCCCGACGCTGAAGAACGGCAGCGCGATGAGCCACGGGGCGAGCAGCAGCATGTTCCAGTTGGCGTAGCCCACCGCGTGGTCGGTGAAGATCCAGACCAGGATGTAGAAGACGCCGAGGAAGCCGGCCGCGAAGCCCTGCAAGCCGAGGTAGATCGAGGCCAGGATGCGCCCGACCCGCTGACCCGTGGTGAGGGCGCGGGGCGTGCCGTCCTTGCGCAGGCGGCCGCGGCCCACGTTGCAGAGCGCGACGAAGAGCGCACCTTGATAGAGGCCGAACAGGCCGTACCAGGGCAGCCAGTTCGGCGGCGCCGCGAGGGCGGCCGGTCGCTTCGCAGTGAACTCGGTGCGCTCCCCCTTGACGAGCGGGCGCTCCGTGCCGTCCGGCCCGACGACCTTGGAGAGGCTGAGCAGGTCCGCGAGCTTCTCGGGCAGGAAGGTCTCCTCCCAGAGCGTGATGGGCCGGTCGACGAGCGGCCCGAGCACGACGTCGAGCACGACGTACTCGACGGCGAGGCTGTGCGTGAGCCGCAGCGTGTGCGCGCGGTAGGTCATGCTCCCCTCGCCCGTCACCGCCTCGCGCAGCCGGCCGTGCGCGGGACTGCCGAGCAACTCGGGCACGCTCGCCGGATCGGCGCGGTACCGGGCCAGGATCTCGTCGTCGGTGACCTTGTCGATGATGTCGCGGACGCGGGTCGAGCAGTTGTCGCGGTAGTAGTCGTACTTGTAATAGATGTTGTCGCCCTTCAGGTTCTCCTCGAGCAGATCGCGCAAGAGCGCGCGGCGCTCCGGCTCGAGATCGAGCTCCTGCCAGGCGACGGTGCGGTTGTTGGTGCGGTAGTAGCGCAGCGTGGACTCCCAGCCCTGCACGCTGAGCCAGTACCGGAAGCGGCCGAAGAAGAACTGCGGGATGACCTTCCACGAGTCGAAGCCGAAGGTCCCGTAGTTGTAGACGCGGTCGCGCATCTTCTGGCTCGGCGCCGCGGCGTCGTGGATCCAGATCGAGTTGTGTCCGAACTTGAAGAACGGGTGGTCGCCCGGCCCGAAGGTGAGCACGCGCACGGTCAGCGAGTGCCCCGGCGCCTTCTGGAACACGCCCGGGGGCTTGTCGGGGTGCTCGGGCTGCGGTTGCGCGTGCGCGGCCCCGACCGTGACGAGGCACGCGGTGGCGACGAGGACGAGGACGAGCCAACGCTGCGGCTGGCGACTGCAAGGCATGGGCGTGTGCTTAGCCCATTCCGGCGCGCGGGTCTCGCCCGCGGCAGCCGGCGCGGGGCACCCCATCCGGCACGCTCGAGCGGGGCCGCCTGCGCCGGCGCGACCGCCGCGCGCGCCTACTCGCGCGGCGCGTCGGCGAGCGGGAGCGCACGCTTCGGCGCGTGCGACGCCCCGTCGGGCTCGCTCGGGCCGCGTGCGGGCGCGGGGAGCCAGGCCGGGTCGACCGCGCGCAGCGGCATCGCGTGTGCGCCGTGCTCGTGCTCGGCGAGATAGGCCCGCGGCTTCATGAGCCGCTGCGTGCGCAGCATCACGCGCGTGATGTACGGGATCTCCCGCGGCCGCACCTGCCGCACCCAGTCGAGCCAGCGCTTGTCGCCCGACAGGTTGAGCACCGAGCGGCGCCAGGTCTCGGCGTAGAGCTCGAAGAAGCGCGCCGGCCCGAGCCCCGGCCGCCACAGGAGGTGGTGCATGTCGTAGTTGGCCCACGGCTGCCCCTCGAGCGCGGGGCGCAGGCGCTCGAAGAGCTCGGTCCCGGGCAGCGGCGTGAGGATCGTGTAGCCCGCGCGCCCGAGGCCGTGCTGCTTCACGAAGGCCCAGAGCTCGTGGAACTCGCTCTCGCCCCAGGCCGGGTCCACGAGGAAGTTCCCGGTGACGCCGAAGCGCTCGGCGCGAGCCGCCCGCACCCCCTCGAGCGTCTCGTCGAGGCTCGCGTCCTTTGCGAGCCCGGCGAGACCCGCGTCGGTCGGCGCCTCGAGCCCGAAGAACACGTCGAAGTGCTCGGCCAGCGGGCGCCACGCCGCGAGCAGCTCCGGATGGCGCGCCACGAGGTCGCAGCGGCTCTGGACGAGGATCCAGCGCTTGCGCACCCCGCGCCGGCGGAGCGCGTGCGCGAGCTCGAGCGACCGAGCCGGGTGGTTCCAGAAGAGGTCGTCGGCCACGAACACGTGCTCGCCGACGGCCGCGAAGTCGTCGACCACGGCGCCCACCGAGCGCTCGCGGAAGGAGCGACCGTAGAGCTGCCACACCGAGCAGAAGCTGCAGCGGAACGGGCAGCCGCGCGCCGTCTCGACGAGCCACACGGGCCGGAAGAGCAAGCAGTGGTAGCGGGAGCGGTAGCGGTCCGCTCCCAGCCGCTCGGGCAAGGGCACCCGGTCGAGCCCGGTGCGCTCCGCCAGCGGCGCCGTCGTCACCCAGCCGTCGGGCGTGCGCAGTCGGAGGGCGGGGACCGCCGCGAGCGGCGTGCCGCGCTCGAGCGCGTCGACGAGCGCGGGCACGACCTCCTCGCCGTCGTCGAGGCAGATGGCGTCGACGGCGTCCGTCTCGAGCGGCTCGGGGAACGCGGCCGCGGCGTGACCGCCGACGAGCACGAAGCAACCGGGCGACAGGCGCCGGACCTCGCGCGCCACCTCGAGCACGCGCTCGTACTCGAGGGCGTGCAGGGCGCTCACGCCGACGACGCGCGGCCGCGTCCGGCGGATCACCCGGGCGAGGCCGGGCTCGAAGCGCGCGTCGACCACGTGCGGCTCGTGTCCGGCCTGTCGCAGCGCCGCTGCGATGTATCCGAGGCCGAGCGGCTCGACCCGGAAGAAGGGCCCGAGGCCGAAGCGCTCGTTGCCCGGATCGGGCCGGATGAGGAGCACGGAGACCGACATGCCGCTCGGTGGCTGGTAGCACCGCGGGAGCACGACGCACAGCGAACAGCGCCCCGGTCCGCTATGCTGACACCGTGCCCCAGCCCCGGGTCCTGCCCCGCGTCCTCTGCGCCTGCCTCGCCCTCGGGGCGTGCGGGCGCTCCGAGCCCGGGCCGAAGGACCCACCGCCCTCCGTGACCGTGCGAGCGGAGCCCCCGAGCCCGCTCGGGTCCGAGGCGGCGAGCGAGGCGGCGCAGGCAGGCGAGTCCGTGCTGCTCGGGGTCGTCCACGAGCAGGGCACGGCCTACTGCACCGACCCCGCCCGGAACGACCACCACTGGACCGCGCGCTTCTTCAGCGCGGGCTTCGTGCCGCTGCTCGGAGCGCTCGACGCGGTGCGCGCGCTCCACGGCAAGCCGGCCGTGCTCTTCGGCAGGCCGAGCACCCGCCCCCCCGCGCCCGAGGTCCGCATCCCGGAGCCGCACGTCGACTGCATGCCCATCCAGGCGCGCTCGGACTGGGTGCCGTCGCCCGACGGCATCCTGGTGCGCCGCGATGCAGGGCCCGCGCTCGCGGGCTTCGAGGTGCGTGCGGCGCGCCCCTTCGCCGGGCTCGCGGCCAGGCGCGCCGGCACCGAGGTGCGCGTGGCGGTCGACAACCCGCTCGCGGTTCCCCTCGCGCGCCTTGCGCTCGTGGCCCATTACGAGGGTTGCTACGGCAAGCCCGGCACCACGAGCCGCACCGCAGGGCTCGGCGACCTCGCGCCGCGCGGCCACGCCGAGGCCACGGTCGAGGTCTTCGACGTCGAGGCCGACGCGCCCGAGGGACGGAGCGACCACGTGCTCGCGTCGCTCGCGCTCCACGCGGCGACCGAGGGCGTCTACTTCGACCTCGACGTGCGGGTCCGCGCGCTCGGGCTCGACCTCGAGTGTCCCGAGCGAGGACGCAAGTAGCGCGCCGGGCGCTCCGTCACTCGCCGAGGCGGAGCGTCGCCACGATCTTGTCGCAGAGCGGGCGCTCGGCGTCCCAGGCCGCGACCCCGGCCGAGCAGGTCAGCACGAAGCCGCGGGCGCCGTCGGTCGCGTAGCGCTGCAACGTCCGGTAGGGCACCGCGCCCCCCCACTCCGCCACGACGTCCACCGCGGGGCGCTTGCCGGCGACGACGTCCTGTCGGCCGAGCACCTTGGCTTGCTGCCGCAGCATGTCGAGGTTGAGCGCCACGTACTCGGACACCGCGCCGGGGAAGGGCTCGGACAGGAGGTTCACGTTGGTCGAGAAGTCGCCCGAGGGCGTCGGCGCGTAGCCGCCGCCGAGGATGGGCGCCTGCTTCATCACGTCCTCCGGCAGCGCCAGCCACGGCGTCGGGAGCGCGAAGGCGAAGCCCACGCCCCGGATGCTGCGGAAGCCGACCGGCGCGGCCTGTGCGTCGGCGCGGGGCGGAGCCGCCGGGTCGGCCGCGAGGGGCAGCGCCATCTGTGCGGGCACCTGCGCCAGCGGATCTCCCGCCCCGCGGGCGCCGGTCTCGGCGACGGCGGTCGCCTTCGGCTCGGTGGGCGGGCTCCCCGGCAGCGCGGTCGGCGTCGCGCTCGGTCCCTCGAGCCGCACGGCCTTGCGGCCCAAGAGATCGCCGAGGAAGGCGTCCTGGCCCCTCGCGACGCCCGGGGCCGACTTCTCGGGTGCGGCGCTCTTCGGCTCCGGCGCCGCGGTGACCGCGTCCGCCGTCGGCGCCGGCGTCGCCCCCTTCGAGCAGGCGCCGAGCACCGCCAGGGCGAGCCCGCCGAGGACGACCCCGGCCCCGAGTCCGCGACCGCACGCGCGCCCACGCCTTGCCCCGCTGCCCGCAACCGTCGAACGCATCTATCGGCCCTCTCTCGCGCTACCCCGTAGCACGCCCGCGCGCGGAGCGGGGCGCCGCGCAGGGTTCCCGTCCGCACGTGGAAGTGCTTGACAGTACGAAAAGTGCGAGTATCCTTCGCCGTCCCCAAGCCCAGGCAGCAGTCCGCGCGGGCAACGGGGGAACAAACACCAATCAATTCGCAGCGGTAGGCGCCGCAGCCTCGCACTCGAGGGGCGGCCCGCCGGGCTCGTAACATGCCGACGATCAGCCAGCTCATCCATCAGGGCCGTCACGACAAGATGTACAAGACGGCCTCGCCCGCGCTCAAGGGCTGTCCCCAGCGCCGCGGCGTCTGCGTGCGCGTGTACACGACCACGCCGAAGAAGCCGAACTCGGCGCTGCGCAAGGTCTGCCGCGTGCGCCTCACGAACGGCATGGAAGTGACGAGCTACATCCCCGGCGAGGGGCACAACCTGCAGGAGCACTCGGTCGTCCTCATCCGCGGCGGCCGCGTGAAGGATCTCCCCGGCGTGCGCTACCACGTCGTGCGCGGCACGCTCGACGCGGCCGGCGCGCTCGGCCCGAGCTCCACCAACAAGAAGAACCGCAACCGCAAGCGCTCGAAGTACGGCGTCAAGCGGCCGAAGGCGTAGTCGCAAGATCGAGGAGAACAGGACCCATGCCTCGCCGACGCGAAGTCCCCAAGCGCAAGATCATCCCGGACCCCAAGTACAAGGACAAGCTGGTCGCCAAGTTCATCAACGCGATCATGCTGGGCGGCAAGAAGTCGACCGCCGAGCAGTCCCTGTACGGTGCCTTCGAAATCATCAAGGACCGCTTCAAGCTCGACGCCATCGAGGTCTTCCGCAAGGCCCTCGACAACGTGAAGCCGAAGCTCGAGGTCAAGAGCCGCCGGGTCGGTGGCGCGACCTACCAGGTCCCGGTCGAGGTTCGCCCGGAGCGCCGCGTGGCGCTCGGCATGCGCTGGCTCGTCGGCTACTCCCGCTCGCGCGGCGAGAAGACGATGTGCGAGCGGCTCGCGAACGAGCTGGTCGACGCCTCGAACAGCCGCGGCAACGCCGTGAAGAAGCGCGAGGACACGCACAAGATGGCCGACGCCAACCGCGCGTTCGCCCACTACCGCTGGTAGCGCGCCGCGCGCGCGCCCCGTACCGCGCGGCAGCCGCGCGGCGAGACCGAGACCGAGACACGCGAGGAACCGCCACTAGCCCATCATGAAGATTCGCACATAAGGACCGGGTTTCAGGTCGACGGCGTGACCGAGGTCACGCCCGCAGTGGCCGGCGCATGTCGCCGGCCCCGATACTGCGCCCCGGCACCCTCTCCGGCACCTCTTTCAAGGCCCACCAAATGGCGGTGGCGCACGGGGCCGGGGGGGGTTTCGTGCATCTGCCGCACCCGCTCCCACGACCGCCCAAGCCACCCCGAACGCCGTCATGAGCCGCGAAATCAGCCTCGAGCGCACCCGGAACATCGGGATCATGGCGCACATCGATGCCGGCAAGACGACGGTCACCGAGCGCATCCTCTTCTACAGCGGCGTCAACTACAAGATGGGCGAGGTGCACGAGGGCTCCGCCACCATGGACTGGATGGTCCAGGAGCAGGAGCGCGGCATCACCATCACCTCGGCGGCGACCAACGTGTTCTGGGAGCCGGAGCACGGCCCGAACAAGGGCGAGCGCCACCGCGTGAACATCATCGACACGCCGGGGCACGTCGACTTCACCATCGAGGTCGAGCGCTCGCTGCGCGTGCTCGACGGCGCGGTGGCGGTGTTCGACGGCGGCAACGGCGTCGAGCCCCAGAGCGAGACGGTCTGGCGCCAGGCCGACCGCTACCACGTGCCGCGCATCGCGTTCATCAACAAGATGGACAAGGTCGGCGCCGACTTTCCGATGTGCCTGCAGTCGATCCACGACCGGCTGTCCGCGACACCCGTCGCGCTGCAGTGGCCGGTCGGCGCGGAGGAGAGCTTCCGCGGCGTGTGCGATCTCGTCCGCATGCAGGCGGCCATCTTCGACGACGACAGCCAGGGCGCGAAGTTCGAGTGGCGCCCCATCCCGGACGATCTGCGCGCGCTCTGCCTGGACAAGCGCCTGGCCCTCATCGAGGCCTGCGCCGACGTGTCCCCGACGGTGATGGAGAAGTACGTCGCGGGCGCGATCGCCGACGTCACCGAGGACGAGATCTACGCGGCCGTGCGCCGCGCCACGCTCGACTTCAAGTTCGTGCCCGTCCTGTGCGGCGCCGCGTTCCGCAACAAGGGCGTGCAGCAGCTCATCGACGCCGTGGTCGACTACCTGCCGTCGCCGCTCGACATCCCGCCGGTCGAGGGTCACGACGTCGACAAGCCCGAGAAGATCCTGACGCGCCGGGCCGACGAGAAGGAGCCCTTCGCCGCGCTCGCCTTCAAGATCATGAGCGACCCCTTCGTGGGGCAGCTCACCTACTTCCGCGTCTACTCGGGCACGATCGAGAGCGGCGCCACCGTCCTCAACGTGGCGCGCGGCAAGAAGGACCGCATCGGGCGCATCCTGCGCATGCACGCCAACAAGCGGGAAGAGGTCAAGCACTGCTACGCCGGCAACATCTACGCCGCCGTGGGCCTGCGCGAGGCGCGCACCGGCGACACCCTGTGCGACCCGAAGCACCCCATCCTGCTCGAGCGGATGGAGTTCCCCGACCCCGTGATCTCGATCGCCATCGAGCCGCGCACCAAGGCCGATCTCGACCGGCTCGGCGGGTCCTTGCAGAAGCTGTCCTTCGAGGATCCGAGCTTTCGCTACTTCCTCAACGAGGAGACCGCCCAGACGCTCATCGCCGGCATGGGCGAGCTGCACCTCGAGATCATCGTCGACCGGCTGAAGCGCGAGTTCAACGTCGGGCTCAACGTCGGCAAGCCGCAGGTCGCCTACCGCGAGACCGTGGCGAGCAAGGTGACGCGCGTGGAGGGCCGCTTCGTGCGCCAGAGCGGCGGTCACGGCGCCTACGGCCACGTCGTCATCGACCTCGAGCCGGGCGCCCGCGGCACCGGGCTCACCTTCGAGAACGAGCTCGTGGGCGGCGTCATCCCGAAGGAGTTCGTCCCGCCGGTGCACAAGGGCATCAAGAACGCCATGGAGCGCGGCATCCTCTGTGGCTACCCGGTCGTGGACGTCGTCGTGCGTTTGCTCGACGGCAGCTACCACGAGGTCGACTCCTCGGCGCCCGCCTTCGAGGTGGCCGGCTCGCTCGCCTTCCAGGAGGCGGCGCTGAAGGCCGGCATGCACCTGCTCGAGCCCATCATGAAGGTCGAGATCGTGACCCCCGAGGAGTACCTCGGCGACGTCATCGCCGACGTCAACGCGCGGCGCGGCAAGATCGTCGAGATGGGCCAGCGCGGCAAGCTGCGCGTCTTGCGCAGCGAGATCCCGCTCGCGGCCTTGGTCGGCTACGCGACGGACCTGCGCTCCAAGAGCCAGGGCCGCGCCGACCACACCATGCAGCTGTCGCACTACGCGGCGGTGCCACACGCGATTGCCCACGAGATCATCGAGAAGCGCGGCGGTGAGCCGCAAGCGCTCGCCAAGGGCGACTAGCTCGCTCGTTCCAACCGGAGAAAGCCATGGCCAAGGAGAAGTTCGTCCGCAAGAAGCCCCACGTGAACGTCGGCACCATCGGTCACATCGACCATGGCAAGACCACGCTCACGGCTGCGATCCTGCAGGTGCAGTCGAAGAAGGGCCTCGCGCAGACCAAGAGCT
>JACRDA010000294.1 GCA_016212965.1 Myxococcales bacterium | reverse complement strand
TGCTCTGGGGCCTCGCGCACGCCTTCCCGAGCTTCGGCGCGTGGATGGCCGACGCCCTGCGCAGCGTGTTCGGCGCGCGCTTCGTGGCGTGGCTCGAGGACGTCGCCTACGACGTGAAGGACTGGTACGCGCGCTGGCGTCACGGCGACGACGCGCCCGCCACGCTGTGGGAGATCCCGACGGGCGCCCCGGGCGCCACCGACGCGCCGCCGCCGCCACCCGCGCCGACCGCCTCGGCCCCGGACGGGGGCGCGCCCGAGCCGCCCTTCGCGCCGCCCGCGGCGGAGCTGCCCTTCGAGAAGGTCGCCTCTCCCGGCGACGGCGCCTGGATCGCGATGCCCGACGCCGCGCGCCCGACGCTCGCGCCCGCGCTCTTCAAGACGATGATCCACCCCGACCCGCGGCGGCCCTTCACGGTGCTCGCGGTGGTGGCGGTGGCTCTGCGCGCCATCGAGCTATCCCTCGTGGCCGGTGTGACCGAGCCGGAGTCGATGAGCATCCGCATGGCCGACCGACCCGGCAAGATCCCGAACGACGACTGGGACGCGCTCGTCGCGGCCTTCAACGGTGGCTTCAAGGCGGTGCACGGCCAGTACGGCATGATGATCGACGGCAAGACCTTCCTGCCGCCCCAGGAGTTCGCCTGCACCATCGTGCGCTACCTCGACGGCAGCCTGCGCATCGGAAGCTGGTCCGACCTGAAGGCGGACCGCGAGCGCATGGCGTACCTGCGACAGGCGCCGCCGTGTCTCGTCGAGGGCGGCGACGTGCACAAGGCCCTGCTCTACAACGAGTACGCGAAGGGCTGGGGCGCGACGGTGAGCGGGGACACCGTCATCCGCCGCTCGGCGCTCGGGCTCGACGCGACCGGGCAGGTCCTGTTCTACGGCATCGGGGAGGCGCTCACCGCGCAGTCGCTCGCCCAGGGCATGCGCGCCGTGGGCTCGGACGCGGTCGCGGAGCTCGACGTCAACTACTCGTATCCCCGCTTCCTGACATACAAGCGCCCCGGCCCCGGCGAGCCGCCGCGCGTCGACAGCCCGCTCATCCCGAACATCGACGCGACCCCGGACCAGTACGTGACGCGACCCTCCGCCCGCGATTTCTTCTACCTCGCGCGGCGGCCCGAGCGGTTGCCACCCCCAGGCGCCGCTCCGCCCGCGACCGCCGAGCCCGACACGAGCGCGACTGGGGCGCCGAGCGCCTCCGGCTCGACGAGCGCGAGCGGGTCCGCGTCGGCTCCACCCGGCATGCCCGCCAAGTAGGCCCGTTTTGCCGGGCAGTAGGGGGCGGAGGCCCGAACCACGGAGTCACCGAGCCACGGAGCGTGACACGGAGGAGTCTCTGAACCCTGCCGGCTCCGTGCAGCTCTCCGTGATTCCGTGTCTCAGTGGTTGTCTCTTTCTGGGCATTGGAGGCGAGTGACAGAGGAGACGCGGCACGGGGCTCTGCTCGCGCCGCTGCAGGGCGGATATTCGACAATGTAGGTACTGGTGGTCTACTGTGCGCTACGAACCTCACGGAGGCGACGTGATGATCGACCCGGGACTCTCGAGCGCAGTTGGCAGTGGCAAGTCCATGGTGAAGCGCGAGCACGGCGACAAGCGCCGGGCACCTCGGCGCAACGTGGAGCTCGCTTGCGAGCTCGTCACCGACGACGTCGATCAGCCGCTGCTGCGCTGGGCGACGGATCTTTCGCCCTTCGGGCTGTGGCTCGAGGCTCCCGAGCCGCTCGGGACCGGCGAGACGGTGGTCGTGTGTCTCGAGCCGCCGGTGTGCTGGCCGCGCGGGCGTGAGCTCGTCGTGTTCGCCGGCGTCACGCGGGCCGGGTGGGGGCGCCGCGCGGCCGATCGGGGGGCGAGCGGCATGGGCCTCGACTTCATCGATCTGTCGCCGCACGAGGAGCGGGTGCTGCGGAGCTGGCTCGGGTGGCGCCCGCCGCAGCCGCGCCGGCGCTTCGGCATGCCGCGGCGTGCGGCCGCCGCGCGGGCAGGGGAGCTCGGCGTGCCCCCGGCTGCGAGCCGCCCGGTGGTCGCGTGGCCGAACGACGTCCGGTCCGTGCGCGAGTGCGCGCACCTGCCCGTGCCGCGCACCGCGCTGCGTGTCGGGCCGAGCGCGCCCGCGCGCGCGAGCGCGCTCGAGCTCGGCGTCGAGCCCTGCGACGACGTGCTCGGCGGCCTCGGCGACGACTACGACGGCGAGGCGTGGGGCCTCGGCTGCTGAGCCCGGGCGCCGCTCAGGCCGCGGGCAGACCGTGCGCCAGGCGGCGCGGCCCCTCGGCGAAGAGGATCTCGACCTTGCCGCCGTCGACGACTTCGCTCACGACGCCGTCGCCGAATTTCCCGTGGTGGACGAGCTCGCCCTCGCCGTAGCTCTCGGTCATGCGGTACGCCCGGAACTCGTTCGGGGAGCGCCCGGCGATGGCCCTCTCCCACAGGCGCCGGCGCTCGGCCTCGGCGGACTCGGCCGCGGCGCGCTTGGCCGTGGTCGTGACGCGCGGCGCCGACGGCGCGCGCCCCGCGGCGCCCGACGCCCGGATGCGCGCCGGCGCGACCGCTGCCTTCGGCGCGCGGTAGTTGTGCTGCCCACTGCACGTGAGGCACTCGACCCGCTTGATGACGTCGCCCACCAGGGCGACCACCCGGTGCGCGAGGTCCATGCGGCACTTGGTGCAGTACGCGTCGACCTCGCTGCCTGCACCCATCGACTTGGCTGCCATCTCGTCCTTATTCCTTCGGGCGCCGATCCCCCAGCTTCTCGCGCGCCTTCATCACGACCTTGGTGACCACCTGCGGCCGCAGCCGGGTCTTGCCCGCCTGCGGCTCCTCGCCCTCGGCCGGGGGCGCGGCTTCTGCGCCACCCTCGGCTTCCTCGGCATCACGGGCCTCCTTGGCCGCGGTGTTCGGCAAGAAGCGCACCTGCATGCTGACCTCGAAGGACAGCTTGGTGAGCAGATCGGCGATCTCGTCCGCGAAGTTCGTGTGCTCGAGCACGTCGCGGATCTCCTTGGCGACGACGCGATACAGGCCCTTCTTCGTGTCGTCGATCTGCGTGAGCAGGTAGGCGAGCACTTCCTTCGGCAGCTTCAGATCGCCGAGGAAGTGGCGCAGGTTCTCGGGCCCCTCGGTGATCCGCTCGACGCCCCGCTCGACCGCGCCCTCGATGAGCCGCCGGATCGCCTCGGGCACGGCGCGCTCGAAGAGCGACGATCGCTCCTCTTTCTCCTCGTCCGGGCCGGAGCGTTCGTCGTCGCTCATGCTGTGCCAGTAACGCTCCGGCGTGCCTCCGTCAATCGGGGGGGGCGGCGCCGCGAGCCCTGGGGCCGGCGAGCTTGTAGAGCTGCGCTGCGAAGGCGCCGCTGCCCTGCTCGGACGAGACGTCGATCGTGAACACGTCCTCGCCGGGGCTGCAGACGGGGCCGTCGGGCGCGACGATGGGCCAGCCGTCGTCGGTGTGGTCGCGCGCCACCGTGGTCCCGCGGCTCGAGCGCATCACGACGTCGAGGTCACCGACCCCGAGCTCCGCGGCGGCGAAGAGCCGGAAGCATTCGCCGCGCCCGGCCGGAAACTGGTAGCTCCTCGGGCCCTTACCCGCCTCGACGCGGCCGCGCCGGGGCTCCTCGTCGAAGGGGACCATGCCGTTCGAGGGGCCGCACAGCATGCCGAGCCGCGTCACGTCGCTCACCGGGTCGCCCGACTGCGCAAAGCCGGCGTAGCAGCCGACCCAGAGACCGTTGACGCGGCTCGAGGTCTCGAAGCCGCGCGTGGTCGTGGCCGGGGTGGGCGTGCCGAGGAACGGGCGCGACGGGTCATCGACGGCGCCGTCGAGCGGCCCGTCCCAGGGGTGCGGAGGCTCGGAACAAGCGCCCGCGAGCGCCAGGAGGCCCGCGAGGAGGGCGCGGGCGCACCTCGGTAGGCGTGGCTGTCTGTGTTCGGGGCGGGGCCGCACGGCCGACTCTGGCTCGGATGCCAATGTACCGCTAATGTACCTGACGCATGGATATTTTCAGGGAGCGCCGGCGCCGCCTGCTGGAGCGACTCGAGGGGACGGCGGTGTTCGCCGCCACACCCGTCGCCATTCGCAACAACGACGTGGAGCACGAGTACCGCCAGGACTCGGACCTGTACTACCTCACCGGTTTCGACGAGCCGGAGGCCGTGCTGGTGCTCACCAAGGTGCACGAGGAGCACCGCGCCGTGCTGTTCCTGCGACCGCGCGACCGGGAGCGCGAGGTGTGGGACGGCAGCCGGCTCGGCGTCGAGGACGCGCCCGCGCGGCTCGGGATCGACGCCGCCTTCGCGGTGAGCGAGCTGCGCGCCAAGCTGCCGGGCTACCTCACCGGGGCGCGCGAGCTGTGCTTCGACATCGGGCGCAACCCGAAGCTCGACGAGACCGTGCTCGCCTCGATCACGCAGGCGCGCGGCCGGGGCCGCACCCCGAAGGCGTGGCCGCGGCGCATCGTCCACCCGGAGACTCTGCTCCACGAGCTTCGGCTCGTGAAGAGCGTCGAGGAGCTCGCGGTGATGCGCCGCGCGGCGGCCATCACCGCCGAGGCGCACGTCGGGGCCATGCGCCTCGCGCGCCCGGGCCGCCACGAGTACGAGCTCGAGGCGCACCTGCGTCAGGTGTTCCGGCGCGCGGGCGCCGAGCGGCCGGCGTACAGCCCGATCGTGGGCTCCGGTCCGAACGCCACGGTGCTGCACTACGTGAAGAACCACCGGCGCATCGAGGACGGAGACCTGGTGCTCATCGATGCCGGCTGCGAGCTCGAGTACTACGCGAGCGACGTGACGCGCACCTTCCCGGCGAACGGGCGCTTCACGCCCGCGCAGCGGCGCTTCTACGAGGCGGTGCTCGACGCGCAGCTCGCCGTGCTCGCGGCCGTGCGTCCCGGTGCCACCATCGAGGCGCTGCACGAGATCAGCGTGCGCACCATCTGCGAGGGCCTCGTGCGCCTGGGCCTGTGTCACGGCGAGCTCGACGAGGTCGTCGGCAAGGAGCTCTACAAGCGCTACTACATGCACCGCACCAGCCACTGGCTCGGTCTCGACGTGCACGACGTCGGCTCGTACTTCGAGGGTGGTAGCGCGCGGCCGCTCGAGCCGGGCATGGTGTTCACGGTCGAGCCCGGGATCTACGTCGCGGCCGACGACGCCGAGGCGCCCGCCGAGTACCGCGGACTCGGCGTGCGGATCGAGGACGACATCCTGGTCACGGCCGAGGGCTACGAGAACCTGACGGCGGCGATCCCGAAGACCGTCGAGGAGATCGAGCACGCCTGCCAGGGCTGAGATCGCGGCGCGGGCGGGGGCGCGGTTGCCGGCCTGGCGGGTGCGCGTCGCGGGGCTCGTCGCACACGCCGACGAGTTCGTGCGCGCGCTCGGCGCCTGGTACGACGCCGCGGCGCGCCCGCTGCCGTGGCGCGCCACGCGCGACCCCTACGCCGTGTGGGTGAGCGAGGTGATGCTGCAGCAGACGCGCGTCGAGACGGTCGTGCCCTACTACGGGCGCTTCCTCGCGCGCTTCCCGACGGCGGCCGCGCTCGGAGCGGCACCGCTCGAGGAGGTGCTCGCGGCCTGGAGCGGCCTCGGATACTACCGGCGCGCGCGCGCCCTGTGGCTCGCGGCCCGCGAGGTGTGCGAGCGCTGGCGTGGGCGCCTGCCGGGGAGCGCTGCGGAGCTCGCCACGCTGTCGGGCGTGGGCCCGTACACTGCCGGGGCGGTGGCGAGCATCGCCTTCGACGCCCAGGAGCCGCTCGTCGACGGCAACGTGGCGCGCGTGCTGTCGCGCCTCGCCGCGATCGACGAGCCCACCGCGGCGGGAGCGGGGCGGCGCGCCCTGTGGGAGCTCGCCCGAGCGCTCGTGCCCGCGCGGGCACCGGGGCGCTTCAACCAGGCGCTGATGGAGCTCGGCGCCACGCTCTGCACGCCCGCGCGGCCCGCGTGCGGGCGCTGCCCCGTCGCGTCGCTGTGTGCGGCGCGCGCGCTCGGCAGCCCCGAGGCGCTGCCGGTTGCGGCGAGCCGGCGGGCCTCCGAGCGGGTGGACCTCGTCGCCGCGGTGGCCTTCGCCGGGGCCGAGGTGTGGCTCGGCCAACGCGCCCTCGGCGGCCTCTACGCCGGGCTGTGGGAGCCGCCGATGGTGGCGGCCCGGTCGCTGCGCGGCGCCCGGTCGGCGCTCCGGGGCTGCGGGCTGCCCGCGACACTCCGTTTTCGCGCCTGCGGCGAGCTCGAGCACGTGCTCACGCACCGCCGTCTGGCCCTGCGCGTGGTCGTAGCTCGCACGCGCTGCGCCGGCGCCGTGGCGGCGAGCCCCGGCGCGCCGCCATACGCAGCCTTCGCCTGGCAGTCGCGCGCCGCGCTGCCGCGGGCCATGTCGACCCTCGCGCGCCGGGTGCTCGCGCTCGCGGAGACGGCGGAGGGCGCCGCGTGACCGCCGGTCGGTGGCTTACGTCCGCGACGCTCGTGGC
>JACRDA010000299.1 GCA_016212965.1 Myxococcales bacterium | reverse complement strand
GTACACGGTGGGGCCGCTCGGCCCGAAGGCGATGCCGGGCGAGCTGCCGCCCGCGAGCGCCTACACCTATGCGGTGGAGATCGGCGCCGACGAGGCGGTCGCGGCCGGCGCGACCTCCGTGCGCCTCAGCGCCCCCGCGGCCTTCTACGTCGAGAACTTCCTCTCGCTCCCTGTCGGCGCGCACGTGCCGCTCGGCGCCTTCGACCTCGGTCGCGGCGAGTGGCTCGCCGAGCCGGACGGGCGGGTCGTGAAGGTGGTCGGCGTCAGCGGCGGCGCGGCCGAGCTCGATGTCGACGGCGACGGCCTCGCCGACGATGCAAGCGCACTCGCGGCGCTCGGGGTGTCGGACGAGGAGCGCGGGGTCTTGGCCCAGCTCTATGGGGTCGGCGCGGCGCTGTGGCGGGTGCAGATCGCGCACCTCACGCCGTTCGACTGCAACATGCCAAGCATCCCGGAGCCACTGGATCCCTGTCGCCCGCTCGATCCGAGCTGCGGGGGCGGCGACGAGCCGCACCCGCACGACGACGACGACGACGACGATGAGCCCGAGTGCGGGTCGATCATCGAGTGCACGGGTCAGGCGCTCGGGGAGGCGATCGACGTTACGGGCACGCCGTTCCGCCTCCACTACTCGAGCCGCCGCGCGCCGGGGCGCGTGAGCGACAAGACGATCGATATCCCGCTCATGGGCTCGGTGACGCCGCAGGGGCTCCAGCGGATCGAGCTCAGGGTCGTGGTAGCCGGTCGGGCGTACTCCTCAACGTACATGTGCGGCGGGGTGCCCGATCCGTGCGCGCCCGGCGGCGCCACGCAACTCACCTGGGACGGCAATGACGCCTATCGACGCGCGGTCCGCGGTGCACAGCCGGTGGTCGTCGAGATCACCTACTGGTACAGCGCGCTCTACCAGTCAGCCGCCGAGTACGCACGTTCCTTCGCCTTGCCGTCGAGCGGAACCGCGCTCGCGCCGAGGGCGCGTCGTGACTTGGGGGCCGCCCGAGCGTGGGCAATGCGCCTCGGTACGCCGGACGCCAGCGGCGTTGGTCTCGGCGGCGCCACGCTGAGCGCGCACCACGCCTACGATCCGATCGGCCGTACGCTCTACCTCGGTGACGGCCGGCTCCGTAACGACACCAGCGTGCCGCCAGTCACGCGCACCGTTGGTGGAGGGGGGCAGCTGCCCGTGTCACTCGCGGACGGACACCCGGCGACCGAGGCGCTCCTCCCCAATGTGCTGGGGATTGTCGAAGGTCCAGACGGGAGCACCTATCTTGCAACCTATTCTGCAACCGGTGAGGGGGTGGTGGTCCGCATCGACAAGAGTGGCGTCCTGACCGTCGTCGCCGGAAGCCCCGGCGCACCCGTGCGCGATGAGGTGCCCGCGTTGACGAGCGGGCTACGTGGCCCAAGCGATGTCGCGTTCGGACCGGACGGCAGCCTCTACATCGCCGAGTGGCTCGGCGCGCGCGTGCGGCGCGTCGATCGCGACGGCATCATCCACAGGGTGGCCGGCATCGGCATAGCGCCCGGCTTCGCGCCGCGCAACGATGGGGAATCTGCAACCTCGGCCGCCGTGGCGCCGCGCGCGATCGCCTTCGCCGCCGACGGAAGCCTCTACCTCGCCGACGACTCGGGCATCGCGACCGATCGGCGCATCCGGCGCATCGGACCGGATGGACGCATCGCGACAGTCGCGGGTGGGGGCACGGGGGTCCCGCCCGGGCCTGCCCTCTCGATCGCGCTCGCTGACCCGCGCGACCTCATCGTGGCGCCCGACGGGAGCGTCTTCTTCGTTGACGGCGAGTTCGTGCGGCGCATCGCCCCGGATGGCTACCTCACGACCATCGCCGGCACCGGCGGCTACGGGCCGACGGGCGACGGAGGGCCAGCCGCGGAGGCTTCGCTCGCGACGCCGCGTGCGCTTGCGCTCGGCACGGACCGGAGCCTCTATATCGCCACCTCTTCGGTAGTCGACGGCCCGACGGGCGGGATCCGCAAGGTCAGCCCCGCGGGCATCATCTCGACCGTCGCAGGTGCCTCGACGTCGACTACCGGCGGGCGCGCCGCGCTCGTGACCGCGCTCGCGCCGACGGCGCTCGCGAGCACGCGAGACGGTCGCCTCCTCGTCGGCGACGCGAGCCTCAGTTCGCTGAGCGAGCGCCTACTCGAGGTGCGCTCACCGTACCCGAGCGCGCTCCTCGGCGACATCGTCATCCCCGGCAAGGACGGAAGTGAGTACTACGTCTTCGATCTGCGAGGTCGCCACAAGGAGACGCGCGACGCGCGCCAGGGCTTCGTGCGCTACGCGTTCCACTACGACGCGGGCGGCCGGCTCGACCACGTGACCGACCGCCACGGCCTCGTGACGACCATCGCCCACGACGCGGCGGGCCGGCCCACGCGCATCACGAGCCCGCACGGCGAGATCACGGGCCTCGCGACGAACACCGACGGGTACCTCTCCGAGGTCCGCGACCCCGCAGGCGCCCGCGTGTTGCTGGGCTACGCCGCAGGCGGCCTGCTCACCGAGCTCACCGATGTGCGCGGCGGCCTGCACCGCTTCGAGTACGACGCGCTCGGCATGCTGACGAAGGACACCGACCCGGCCGGCGGCTTCAAGTCGCTGACACGCACGGATCTCACGAGCGGCCGGCGCGTCTCGGTCACCACCGCCCTCGGCAGCACGCGGACCTACGAGAGCGTGCGCGACGCCACGGGCACCCGCACGCGCCTCACGGTCTCCGCGGCCGGGCTCACGACGCAGACCGGCGACGACCGAGCCGGCCGCTCGAGTGAGCTCCTCCCCGACGGCACGAGCGTCGCGGCCGAGAGCGGCCCGGATCCGCGCTTCGGCCTCTTGTCGCCGGTGCCGACGCTGCGCACGACAACGACGCCGGGCGGGCTCGTGCACACCGAGGCGCACGCACGCTCGGTCGTGCTCTCGGACCCCTCGGACCCGTTCTCGGGCTTGCTCGCCGACACGGAGACCGTCACGATCAATGGCCGGACCCACACGATGAGCTACGACGCCGCAGCCCGCACGCTCACGCGGACGAGCCCGCTCGGCCGAGCGGTCGTCTCGACGCTCGACGCGCGCGGTCGAGTCGTCGAGCGCGCCGCCGGCGGCCTCTTGCCGACGGCGTTCACGTACGACCTCGAGGGCCGGCTCACGCAGACGACCCGCGGCGACCGCACCTGGTTGCGCTCGTACGACGGCTACGGGCGCCTCGCCGCCGTCACCGACCCCATCTTCCGCACGACCGGCTTCGCGCGCGACGCGCTCGGCCGCGTCACCGAGGAGGCGCGCCCTGACGGCGCCGTGACCACAATGGCGTACGACGCGGGCGGCAACCTGCTGTCGCTCGCGCCACCCGCGCAGCCCGCGCATGCACTCGGGTACACGCCGGTCGACCTGCTCGCCACCTACACGCCGCCCATCTCCGATGCGTCGGCCTACACGTACGACCTCGACCGGAAGCTCACGCTCTGGTCCGCGGGAGCGACCGCGACGCCGGTCGTGAGCTACGGCTACGACGCAGCGGGCCGCCTCGCGACCACGACCGACGCCTCCGGCACGGTCAGCCGCACCTACGACCCCGTGACCGGCAAGCTCGCGTCGGTCGCGGGTCCGGGCAACGTCACCATCGCGTTGGGCTACGACGGCGCGCTCCTCACGGACCGGGTCTACTCGGGCGACGTGTCGGGCACGGTGCACTTCCAGCACGACGACGACTTCCGGGTCGCCCAGCAGTCGGTCGCGGGCGACACGGTGACGCTCGGATACGATGACGACGGCCTGCTCGCGCAGGCGGGCGACCTCGCCATCGCGCGCGACGCGGCGAGCGGCCTACCGACCGGGACCACGCTCGGCGGCGTGACGGACGCCTACAGCTACAACGGCCACGGCGAGGTCGTCGCCTACTCGGCGAGCGCCGCCGGCGTGTCGCTGCTCGACGTCTCCTACGTGCGCGACGCCCTCGGGCGCATCGTCGAGAAGACCGAGAGCGTGGAGGGCGGCGCCCCGACCGTCGAGACGTACGAGTACGACCTCGCCGGCCGCCTCGTCGGGGTGACGCGCGACGGCGGAGTCGCGGCGGAATACACCTACGACCCGAACGGCAACCGCCTCTCGGCGACCGAGTACGCCGTGCCCGGCGACCTCGGCTCAGCCGTCGACACCGCGGGCACCTACGACGCGGACGATGCGCTCCTCGCCTACGGCGGCGCGACCTACGACCACGATGCGCTCGGAGCCCGGGCGCACAGGTACGGCCCCGCGGCGGGCGAGGTCACGAGCTACGGCTACGACCCGAGCGGGAGCCTTGGGTCGGTCGTGCACGCGCGCGAGGTCGTCGTGCCATGCGGCGGCGGCGGCGGCGCGGGCGGTGCGCCTGGCTCCGGCGGCGGCGGCGCAGGTGGCGCGCCCGGCGCCGCGGGCGC
>JACRDA010000291.1 GCA_016212965.1 Myxococcales bacterium | reverse complement strand
GTACACGGTGGGGCCGCTCGGCCCGAAGGCGATGCCGGGCGAGCTGCCGCCCGCGAGCGCCTACACCTATGCGGTGGAGATCGGCGCCGACGAGGCGGTCGCGGCCGGCGCGACCTCCGTGCGCCTCAGCGCCCCCGCGGCGTTCTACGTCGAGAACTTCCTCTCGCTCCCCGTCGGCGCGCACGTGCCGCTCGGCGCCTTCGACCTCGGTCGCGGCGAGTGGCTCGCGGAGCCGGACGGGCGGGTCGTGAAGGTGGTCGGCGTCAGCGGCGGCGCGGCCGAGCTCGATGTCGACGGCGACGGCCTCGCCGACGATGCAAGCGCGCTCGCGGCGCTCGGCGTCACCGACGAGGAGCGGGCGGTTGTCGCGGAGCTCTACGGCGTTGGAGCGGAGCTGTGGCGGGCAGCGATCGCGCACCTCACGCCGTTCGACTGCAACATGGCGAGCGTGCCCGATCCGCAAGATCCCTGTCACCCGCTCGACCCTAGCTGCGGAGGTGGGCCCAACCCCGACGACGACGACGACGACGACGACGACGGTCCCTGCGAGGAAGGGTCGATCATCGACTGCGGCGCGCAGACGCTCGGCGAGGCGTTCGCGGTCACCGGCACGCCGTTCAGCCTGCACTACACATCTCGGCGCGCGCCGGGCCGCGTGAGCAGCAAGACGATCAACATCCCGCTCGTGGGGCCGGTAGCGCCGCCGTGGCTGCGACGCATCGAGCTGAGGGTGGCGGTGGCCGGTCGGAGCTACACGTCGAGCTACACCTGCGGCGGCTCGCCCGATCCGTGCGCAGCGGGAAGCGCCACGCAGATCACCTGGGACGGCAAGGATGCCTACCGGCGCACGGTCCGCGGCGCGCAGCCGGCGGTCGTCCAGATCACCTACTGGTACGGGGCGGTCTATCAATCGGCCGCCGACTACGCGCGCTCCTTCGGCGTGCCGTCGAGCGGGAGCGCTCTTCCGCAGAGCGCGCGGCAGGACTTGGCGGCTGCGCGGGCGTGGGCGCTCCGGCTCGGTACGCCGGACGCGAGCGGCGTCGGGCTCGGTGGCTTCACGCTGAGCGAGCACCACGGCTACGATCCGGTCGGTCGGACCCTGTACTTCGGCAACGGCGGACTGCGAAACGACACCAGCGTCCCACCGACCACGAGGACGGTTGCCGGAGGGGGCCATGTGCCGGCAGCGCTCGCCGGCGGGCGCCCGGCGACCGAGGCGCTCCTCGCCGATGTGGCGGGGATCGCGGTGGGCCCGGACGGGAGCACGTACCTCGCCGCCTCCGAAGGGCTCGTGCTGCGCATCGACACGAGCGGAGTCCTATCGGTCGTGGCCGGCAACCCGGGCGCGCCCGTGGCGGACGAGGTCCCCGCGGTGACGAGCGGCCTCCAGGGCCCGAGCGATGTCGCCTTCGGGCCAGACGGCAGCCTGTACATCGCCGACTGGTCGGGCGCGCGCGTGCGGCGCGTCGGCCGCGACGGGATCATCCACACCGTGGCCGGTGTCGGCGCCGGGCCCGACTACGCACCCCTCAACGACGGCGCGCTAGCGACCGCGGCCGCCGTGGCACCGCGCGCGATCGCGTTCGGTTCGGACGGGAGCCTGTACCTCGCCGACGACTCGGGCAGCGCCGTCGACCGGCGCATCCGGCGCATCGGACCGGACGGCCGCATCACGACGGTCGCCGGCGGGGGCACGGGCGTCGCGCCCGGGCCGGCCCTCACGGTAGCGCTGGCGGGCCCGCGTGATCTGGTCGTGGCACCCGACGGAGGCCTTTTGTTCATCGACGGCGAGTACGTACGGCGCATGGCGCCGGACGGCTATCTCACGACCGTCGCCGGCACGGGCGGCTTCGCGCCGGCGGGCGACGGCGGACCGGCCACGCACGCTTCGCTCGCGACGCCGCGGGCGCTCGCGCTCGGGGCGGACGGGGGTCTATACATCGCGGTGTCGCGAGTCGTCGACGGCCCGACGGGCGGCCTACGGAAGGTGACCCCCGGTGGCATCATCTCGACCGTGGCGGGCGCTTCGACGGTGGGAACCGACGGGCGAGCCGCGCTCACGACGCAGCTGACGCCGACCGCTCTCGCGAGCGCGCGAGACGGCCGCCTCCTCGTCGGTGACGCGAGTGTCCAGTTTGCGAGTCGGCGGGTGCTGGAGGTGCGTTCGCCCTACCCGAGCGCGCTGCTCGGCGACATCGTCATTCCCTCGGAAGACGGGACCGAAGTGTTCGTCTTCGATCTGCGTGGCCGGCACAAGGAGACGCGCGACGCGCGGCAAGGCTTCGTGCGCTACGCCTTCGAATACGACGCCGGCGGTCGGCTCGAGCGCGTGACGGACCAGCACGGCCTCGCGACGCTCCTCGCGCACGACGCTGCCGGTCGACCCACGAGCATCACCGGCCCGTACGGACAGCGCACGTTGCTCGCGACCGACACGCAGGGCTACCTCTCGCGCATCGAAGACCCCTCCGGCGCGAGCACCACCCTGCGTTACGCCACGGGCGGTCTGCTCACCGAGCTGACGGACGTGCGCGGCGGCCTGCACCGCTTCGAGTACGACGCGTTCGGTCTGCTGACGAAGGACACGGACCCGGCGGGCGGTTTCAAGTCGCTCACACGCACCGACGTTATGGGCGGCCGGCGCGTGTCGGTGACGACCGCGCTCGGTCGGAGCCGCACCTACGAGGTCGCACGCGACGGCACGGACAGCCGCACGCGCCTCACGGCGTCTTCGGCCGAGCTCACGACGCAAAGGGGCGACGACCGAGCAGGCCGCTCGACCGAGGTCCGCCCCGATGGCACGAGCGTCGCGAGCGAGACCGGGCCCGATCCGCGCTTCGGCCTCTTGTCGCGCGTGACGACGCTGCGTACGACGACGACCCCTGGCGGGCTCGTGCGCACCGAGTCTCACGCGCGCGCTGTCGTGCTCTCGGACCCTGCCGACCGCTTGTCGGCCTTGCTCTCCGAGACCGAGACCGTCACGATCAACGGCCGGACCCAGACGATGACCTACGACGCCGTCGCCCGCACGCTCACGCGCACGAGCCCGCTCGGGCGAGCGATGGTCTCGACGTTCGACGCGCGCGGCCGAGTCGTCGAGCGCGCGGGTGGCGGGCTCCTCCCGACCGCCTTCACGTTCGACCTCGAGGGCCGGCTCACGCAGACGACTCGCGGCGACCGCTCGTGGCTGCGCTCGTACGACGGCTACGGGCGGGTCGCGTCGGTCACCGACCCCATCCTGCGAGCGACCAGCTTCGCACGCGACGCGCTCGGCCGCGTCACCGAGGAGACGCGCCCCGACGGCGCCGTGACGGCGATGGCCTACGACCCGGGCGGCAACCTGCTGTCGCTCGCGCCACCGGCGCAACCGGCGCATGCGCTCGGGTACACGCCGGTGGATTTGCTCGCGAGCTACACGCCGCCCATCTCCGATGCGTCGGCCTACACGTACGACCTCGATCGGAAGCTGACGCTGTGGTCCGTGGGCGCGACCGCGACGCCGGTCGAGAGCTACGCCTACGACGCGGCGGGTCGCCTCGCGACCACCACCGACGCATCGGGCACGGTCAGCCGCACCTACGACCCCGTGACCGGCAAGCTCGCATCGCTCAGCGGTCCGGGCAACGTCAGCATTGCGTTCGGGTACGACGGCGCGCTCCTCACGGACCGCGTCTACTCGGGCGACGTGTCGGGCACCGTGCACTTCCAGCACGACGACGACTTCCGGATCGCGCAGCAGTCGGTCGCCGGCGACACGGTGACGCTCGGCTACGACGACGACGGCCTGCTCGCCCAGGCGGGCGACCTCGCCATCGCACGCGACGCGGCGAGCGGCCTACAGACCGGGACCACGCTCGGGGACGTGACCGACGCCTACAGCTACAACGGCCACGGCGAGGTCGTCGCCTACTCGGCCTCCGCGGGCGGCAACCCGCTCCTCGACCTCTCGTACGTGCGCGACGCGCTCGGACGCATCGTCGAGAAGACGGAGAGCGTGGAGGGCGGCGCCCCGACCGTCGAGGCCTACGAGTACGACCTCGCGGGCCGCCTCATCCGGGTGACGCGCGACGGCGGACTCGCGGCGGAGTACACCTACGACCCGAACGGCAACCGCCTCGCGGCGACCGAGTACGCGGTGCCGGGCGACTCGAACTCGGCCGTCGAGGCCGCGGGCACCTACGACCAGGCGGACGCGCTCCTCGCGTACGGCGGCGCCACCTACGACCACGACCCCCTCGGCGCGCGCACACACCGCTACGGCCCCGGGGCGGGTGAGGTCACGAGCTACGAGTACGACGCGAGCGGCAGCCTCCTGTCGGTCGTGCACACGCGCGAGGTCGTCGTGCCGTGCGGGGGTGGTGGTGCGGGCGGAGAGGGCCCGGGCACTGGCGGAGCGCCTGGCGCTGCAGGCGCCGGCGGCGAGCCCTCGGTCGCCGGTGCGGGCGGTGCGCCCGGCACCGGCGGCGGACCCGTGGGCCACGGCGGCGGCCCCATGGGCTTCGGCGGTGGCATCGTCGGTCTTGGTGGCGGCCCAGAGAGCATGGGTGGCGGACCGGGCGGAATCGTCGGCCTCGGCGGCGGACCCGAGTCGATGGGCGGCGGACCACCCGGCGTCATCGGCCTCGGCGGCGGACCCGAGTCGATGGGCGGCAGCGCCGGTGTGGGCGGCGGACCGATGGGGACGGGCGGGACCGGCAGCGGCGGCGCGGGCGGCACGGGCGCGAGCCCCGGCACCGGGGGCAGCCCTGGCAGCACCTGCACGACCACCGAGACCACCACGATCGAGTACGTCATCGACGGCGAGTACCACCGCATCCTGAAGAAGAAGGACGGCGCGGTCGTCGGCGGGTACCTCTGGGAGCGTGAGCTGCGCATCGCGGCCGAGCTCGATGCCGCGGGCGAGGTCGTCAGCCGCTTCGTGTACGGCGACCCCGCCAACGTGCCCGAGTACATGGTCCGTGCCGACGGCACCTACCGCATCGTGACCGACCACCTCGGCAGCCCGAGGCTCGTCGTCGAGGTCGCCACGGGCGCGGTCGTCGGGCGCATGAGCTACGACGCGTGGGGCAACTTGCTGCCGGGGTCGGATGTCGGGGTGGTGCCGTTCGGGTTTGCGGGCGGGCTCTTCGACGCGGACACGGAGCTCGTGCGGTTTGGGGTGCGGGATTATGACCCGGCGGTCGGGAGGTGGACGGCGAAGGATCCGATCCGATTCGATGGTGGGGACGCGAATCTGTACGCATATGTTGGTAACGACCCAATCGAGGGACCAGACCCCAGCGGCAAGTCCGCGATGCGATTTGTGTGCAAGAACAACCTGGGCGGCAATAAGTGCTACGACAAATGGATGGACTATTGCTGGAACCACCTCACGCCGTTCGACCCCAAGCAACAGCTTCGGCAGTGTCACATCGACGCGATGACGTTCTGCGGCTGCTCCTGGGAGAGGGATCCGCCAACGCGTTGCGATGCCATCAGGAAGAGCTTTCCTCCGGAGATGTGGTGGTGGTTTGGATGCACGGATGAGTCATGCGACTTCGGGCAATGACGGCAGTGGCACTGGCGGCGATTTTCGTGGCGGGATGTGAGGCACGAAGTCGCGACGCGCCCATACCTAGCACCACTGAGGAAACCGCAAGCAGCTGGGATTGCAGCCACGCCTGTAAGTATTCCGGGCAGTGCATTCCGACCTACGTCGACGGGTTGCCCACGTGCCTGGCAGGCGCAGACTGCCACGACTCAGTGGGATGCTTGGTCTTCGGACGGTGCGTGGCGCGTGGCGGTGTATGCGTCGTGGGTTCGGATGAGCATTGTCGCAGTGCGGTCATGTGCCGGCGGGCCGGCGTGTGCACCGCGGACGGGGCTGAGTGTGTGGCGCGCGCCGATGCGGACTGTCGCGTGGCGGAGGCGTGCGGAGTCGCGGGCCAGTGCTTCGCTAGCGGCGGGAAGTGCCTTGCCCTCGACGAGGCCGACTGCAAGAGCTCAAGCCTGTGCCGCAGCAACGGCTGGTGCGGTGTTACTGGGGGGAAACGCTGCGGGGCCGTCAGCCAGGCGGAATGCGCTGCCTCCGAGCGATGCCGGAAGGACGGGGCGTGCACCTGGCGGCAGGAAGACTGCGTGGTGGCATCCGACGATGACTGTCGCGGCGCGGCGGTGTGCCGTCTCCACGGGAAGTGTCGGGCGACGAAGACGTGGCTCGAGCCGGAGTGTACCGCTGGGGATGAAGCTGGCGATCGCGACTGAGGTTGCCTGGATGAGCGCCGCCAGGAGCCCCGGGGGCCGCGGGCCGCTGCTGATCATATTGTTCGAGACGCGCCCCGACGGCACGAGCGTCGCGAGCGAGACCGGGCCCGATCCGTGCTTCGGGCTCTTCTCGCGCGTGACGACGCTGCGTACGACGACGACCCCCGGCGGGCTCCTGCGCACCGAGTCGCACGCGCGCGCTGTCGTGCTCTCGGACCCCGCCGACCCCTTGTCAGCCTTGCTCTCCGAGACCGAGACCGTCACGATCAACGGCCGGACCTCCACGATGACCTACGACGCCGTCGCCCGCACGCTCACGCGCACGAGCCCCCTCGGGCGAGCGGTCGTGTCGACGCTCGACGCGCGCGGTCGCGTCATTGAGCACGCGACGGGTGGCCTCCTCCCGACGGCCTTCGCGTACGATCTCGAGGGCCGGCTCTCCGAGACGACGCGCGGCACGCGCACGTCGCTCCGCACCTACGACGGCTACGGCCGCCTCGCGGCCGTCACCGATCCCATCGTCCGCACGACGAGCTTCGCGGGCGACGCGCTCGGCCGCGTCACCGAGGAGACGCGCCTCGACGGCGCCGTGACGGCGATGGCCTACGACGCGGGCGGCAACCTCCTCTCGCTCACACCGCCCGCGCAGCCGGCGCACGCGCTGGTGTACGCGGCGTCCGACATGCTGGCGAGTTATGCACCGTCCGGTGCCGACCCGGTGCAATACAGCTACGACGTCGACCGGAAGCTCACGACCGCCACGGTCGGGACCACGCCGACGGGCAATTACGCCTACGATTCACGAGGCCGCCTCGCGACGACGACGGACGCCTCCAGCACGGTCAGCCGCAACTACGATCCCGTGACCGGCAAGCTCGCGTCGCTCGCGGGCCCAGGCAACGTCACCATCGCCTTCGGGTACGACGGCGCGCTCCTCACGGACCGCGTCTACTCGGGTGACGTGTCGGGCACCGTGCACTTCCAGCACGACGACGACTTCCGGATCGCGCAGCAGTCGGTCGCGGGCGACACGGTGACGCTCGGGTACGACGACGACGGCCTCCTCGCGCAGACGGGCGATCTCGCCATCGCACGCGATGCCGCGAGCGGCCTACCGACCGGGACCACACTCGGCGTCGTGACGGACGCCTACAGCTACAACGGCCACGGTGAGGTCGTCGCGTACTCGGCGAGCGCCGGCGGCGTCTCGCTCCTCGACCTTTCCTACGCGAGGGACGCGCTCGGGCGCATCGTCGAGAAGACCGAGCGCGTGGAGGGCGGCGCCCCGACCGTCGAGACGTACGAGTACGACCTCGCCGGCCGCCTCGTCCGCGTGACCCGCGACGGCGGAGTCGCGGCCGAGTACGCCTACGACCCCAACGGCAACCGCCTCTCGGCGACCGAGTACGCAGTGTCCGGCGACCTCGGCTCAGCCGTCGAGACCGCGGGTACGTACGACGCGGACGATGCGCTCCTCGCCTACGGCGGCGCGACGTACGACCACGATGCGCTCGGAGCGCGGGCGCACAAGTACGGGCCCGGGGCTCGCGGACCGGGTGGGCGCCTCCCGGATCAGGTGCGGTGGGTACGGGCGACCGGTCCGAGGGGGGCGCGATGCTGGGTGGTGGGTCCGCGGACTCGGTCCGAGCGGCCGGGGGCGATGGGCGGTGGGCTGCCGGGTCGCGGGGTGTGGGGCGAGATGCGGCGTCCGCGGTAGGCGGCCTGTCCGCCGGCATCGCCCCGGCGACCGGCCGCCCTCCGCGCCCAACTCGCGTGAGCAGGTCGCCTCCCCGAGACTACCGTCGAACCGAGCTCCGCATCGCCCGGCGACGCCGCTAGCGCGCCAGCATGGCGGCGACGCGCTTGCGCTCGGCTTCGAGGAGCTCGATGGCGCGACCGAGGCCGATCTCCGCCGCCACGGCGAGCAACAGGCCGCCGACCGGGGAGCTCGCGCCGCTCTGCGGGCCCACGCCGGCTCGCGCGCGGTCCTCGTCGCGCTGCTTGCGGGCGCGCGCCACCGACCGGATCGTGTAGACGTACTTCTCCGTGAGCGCGATCCCGAGGCCCTTGGCCTTGGCGACGATTTCCTTGGCTGGCACGTCGGGGTGCTCGAGGATGAAGTCGGACTTTTTCTGGGTGGTCTTCGGGGTCTTCGCCATGGGGGCCTGCTCCTTCGGAGCGAACCCTAGCAGCAGCAGCGCCTGTTCGTCTGTCGCGTCTGCGAGCTCTGTTCCGAGCGACCAGGCAGGGTCCAAGCGCTTCTCGGTCTGCTGGTCGCGGCCGACCGTGCCGCTCGGCGCCCCTCGGGCGGCGCCGTCCGCCGCGTACCGTGCCAGTACGAGGGCTTGGATCGCCGCAGGTCGCCCCGTCAGCTGACGGTCGGCGCGTCGGGCTCGGCCCTGGACGTGCCGTACCGGACCATGCGGACCGCGCGGATCGGCACCTCGCGCGGCGGCAAGACCCGGCTCGAGCGACCTGCACACGCCTGGGCGATGCGCACCGGGAGCCGCGAGCCGGACCGACTGCGCCTGGTCCATTCGTCCGGCGTGTCCGAGGCCCGCGACGAGCCCGAGGCCCGTGCGGGTGGCTTCTCGGGTGAGTTGACCGATCCCCATGGCGCGCGCTGGTGCAAGGTCGGCGACCGATGTCCATGACAGGCCATGACAGCGAGGGCTCGTACGCCTCCGAGCGGCCACACAGCGAGTTGGGGAGTCGCCGCCCACGCCTCGTTCAGGGCTGGGCACGCCCGCCGTGAGGCTCGCCCTCCCGCGCGATGCGCACGAGCTCGCGAGCGAGCACGACCTTCGCGGCCTCGTGCCAGCGCTGCACGGTGCGCTTCGCGACGCCGAGCTCGCGCGCGGCCTCGTCGAGCGTGAGGCCGCGGCGGTAGTAGAGCTCGAGGAAGCGGGCCTGATCGTCGTCGAGCGCGGCGAGCGCGCGTTCGAGGGCACGGTGGGCGTGCGCTGCCTCCTGGCGCGCCGCGAGCTCTTCGTCCGCGCGGGGCGGGGGCTCGGCGAGGAGTGCCCCGGCGACGAGGGAGGCGGCGGCGCCCGCGAGCCATCCGGCCGCGCGGCGGCGTGCTTCTTCCGGGCTGTCCTCGAGGGCGCCGTGCCAGGCCCCTGCCGGGGGCGGATCTTCCTCGGGGTCGAGCCTGAGGAGCGACGTGAGCCCGCGACGGCGCGAGGCCTCGCTCACGACCGCGTTCAGGAGCTCGCCGCGCACGCGCTTGTACGCGAACACCGCGAACGGGATGCCGAGCGACGGATCGAAGCGCAGGGCCGCGTGCACGAGCGCCTCGCTCGCGACGGACTCGAGCTCGCCCGGCTCGAGGTGGCGCGCACGGCGCACGAACCGGCGCGCGAGCGCGCGCGCGAGCGGCGTCGCGTTCGCGACGAGCGCCCGCTCCCCGGCCGAGAGCGCGCGCCGTCCTCGCTGGCGCTCAGGTCTTGCCTTCTCCTCCGCCACGCCGTCGCTCCGCTTCTTCGCTCGCTTGCCCCGCAGCTCCGCGCCGCGCGACCTCACCGCTCGATCCGACCACCGGATCGGGCAGGGCGCGCCGGAGCATCCTCCGGCCATCGGGGTGCACGAGGAGCTTGTCGAGCAGGCAGTGGCGGACCTCGTCGAGGAGCTCGGCCGCAAGCAAGCGCGTGTAGGGCTCGAGCGCCTCGGCTACGAGCGCCTCGGCGAGCGCCTCCTCGCGGTGCTCGCGGTCTTCGTCCTCGACGGGTCCGCCCATGGGATTGTACGGCTACACTATAGACTCAGTCGCTCGGCAAGGAGATGGACATGCGCATGCGGGGCGGCGCTTTTCATGTCCACTTCTGTCGTGACCGGCTGATTCCTTTAGTAGAAGATGTCTCGCGCAGGCCGCGCACCGCACACGGGTCGGGCCAGCCGCACCAGCCGCACCAGCCGCACCAGGGGCGCCGGCGCCCGGGCGCTTCGTTCACACGGGGGTCTCTTGCCTCTCACCGACGCCGATCTCGCCACGACGCCCTACCGGCTCATCACCGAGCTTGGCAGCGGCGGCATGGGCGAGGTCTACGAGGTCGAGCACAAGGGCCTTCAGAAGCGCATGGTGATCAAGGTCCTGCGGGCCGGGATCGAGCGCGTCGCCGGGGCGCGCGAGCGGTTCCTGCTCGAAGGGCGCGCCACGAGCCGCCTCGAGCACCCGAACATCCTGGCGGTGACCGACCTCGGCGAGCTCCCGAACGGGCAGCTCTACATCGTGAGCGAGCGCCTGCGCGGCCGGCCGTTCGACCGCGAGCTCGCCGAGCGCGGCTTTTTCCCCGTGCCGCTCGCGGCCGAGTACCTGTGCCAGGTGCTCGCGGGGCTCGAGGAAGCGCACGCCCGCGGCCTCGTGCACCGCGACTTGAAGCCCGCGAACCTGTTCCTCTGCGAGGCCCGGCTCGGCGACGCCGTCGGGCGGCTCAAGATCCTCGACTTCGGCATCGCCAAGCTCGTCGGGCAAGCGCCCGACGCGTTCGGCGTCGCGGGCCTGCCGCCGACCGCGGTCGGGGCCGTCATGGGAACTCCGAGGTGGCTGTCACCCGAGCAGGCCCGGGGTGGCATCATCGACGCCCGGAGCGATCGCTACGCGGTCGGCGCCCTGGCCTACGCGTTCCTCACGGGCCGGCCGCCGTTCGTGGGCGACGCGGTCGCCGTGATGTTGGCCCACGCGCACGAGGAGCCGGCCCCCCCGTCCCGGCACGCGCCGCAGAAGCTCCCGGCCGAGCTCGACGCCATCGTTCTTCGCGCGCTCGCGAAGGAGCCGGCCGCGCGCTTCCAGACGGCGCGGGAGCTCGCGGTGGCGTTCGAGCCGTATCGCGCGGGCACGCCCTTGGGGAGCCCGGGATCCGATGCCGCGAGAGCGACGCCGACCCCCGCGCGCACCTCGGCGGTGGCGCCGGTGCCGGAGCTGCCAAGTCCTGCCCGCGACGGTGGCGCCGAAGACTGGGTCTGTGAGGTTGGGCAGCGCTACGGCTCTGGTTACGTGATCCTCGAGCCCATCGGCCGTGGCGGCATGAGCCAGGTGTTCCTCGCCGAGAAGGACACGATGGACCGCCGGGTCGCCTTCAAGGTGCTGAACCCGCGCTACCGGAATCGCAAGGACATCATCCAGCGGGCGGGGCAGGAGGGACGCGCGCTCGCCAAGATGGAGCACCGGGGCGTGGTGCGCGTGTTCGACGTCGACATCGATCCGAGGGTCGGGCTCTACATCGTGATGGAGTATCTCGACGGCAAGACGCTCGCCGAGATCGAGCATTGGGCAGGCGGGCCCTTGCCTGTCGAGAGCGTCCTCGCGTTCGGGATCCAGGTGGGCGAGACGCTCGCCTACATGCACCAGAAGCGCATCTATCACCGCGATCTGAAGCCCGCGAACATCTTCGTGCTCCGCGTGCCCGAGGGCAACTGGCGCGTGAAGCTCATCGATTTTGGCGCGGCGAAGGTTTCGGACTACGAGCTTCGCACGACCGACCGGTGGGCCCAGGTGGGGACGAGCGCGTACATGAGCCCGGAGCAGCTCGGCAGGGGGCCGGTGACCGGCGCGACCGACCAGTACTGCCTCGCGCTCGTGCTCTGGGAGGCGCTCGCGGGCCGCCATCCGTGCCAGGTCGCGGCCGATCGAAATGACCCCGAGAACCTGGGGCTGCGACACACCGACTACATCCACTGGCAGCTCACGACGGACCCGCTGCCGTTCGACAGCGTGCTCCCCGGTGTGGTGCCTGCGTACGTCGAGGCGATTCTCGGCCGGGCGCTCGACAAGGAGCCCGAGAGGCGCTTCCCCTCGACCGGCGAGCTCGTGGACGCGCTCCGCGATGCGGCGCGGCGTTTCGAAGCGGGCGGTGCACCGAGCCGCGCGCCGTCGCCCGCGCCGAGCGCCACCGCCGACGCCACGCCGGTCACGCGCGCAGGGACCCCTCCGAGCGGCTGGCTCGAACAGGCGCTGACGGCCGCTCCGCCACAGCCCGAGCCTACCGGCGCGAACGAAGCGGAGTCGCACGGCCCGTTCGGCACGAGCCTGATGGAGCGCGCCGAGAGCGGGGAGCGACCCGTGGTGCCCGCGCCCGTGGCCGTGGTCGCGCCGGTCGCGCCGGTCGCGCCGGTCGCGCCGGCCGCATCGGCCGCATCGGTCGCATCGGCCGCATCGGCGGCATCGGCGGCATCGGCCACACCAGACGCGAAGTTCGCCGCGCCCGCGGCCGCGCCCGTCGCGCGGCCGGCGAAGCCGGCGCACGCCGCGCCCGTGAGTCCCAAGGCTCGATCGACGACGGCGCATCTCTTGGTCGTGAAGAGCTCCGATCCGAGCCTCGCGCGCGGCGCGCTGCTCGAGCTCCTCGGCGACAGGTTCGCGATCGGCGCGGGCCGCATCGCGGACTTGCGCATCATCACGCGAGACCTGCCGATCCTCGCGGGCGTGCTCCTCGTGCGCGACGGCGCCGGAGCGGTCAAGCGCTTGTCGCCCATGCCGTCGGCCGAGCTACTCCTCAACGGCAGCCCCGGCGGCGAGGTGGTCGGCTTCGGTCCGGGCGACATCTTCGAAGTCGGCGGCACCGCCTTTCGCTTCTTCGCGAGCGCTCCCGGCGCCGACGACCCGTCGCTGCGCATCGTTGCCGACGGGGCTGGAGCTACCTCGCGCGTGCCCGTGCTCGGCGCGGGCGCGACCGAGGAGGATCGGTGGCGCTACGCGAGCTGGGCGGCGGAGCACACGCCGGAGACGACGGCCGAGGAGCCGGCGCGCCTCGTCGTCGTGTCGTCGTCCGGCCGCGCGTCGGAGGACGGCGTGTCGCCACCGGCGCCCGGCACCGAGATCCTGCTCTTCGGCCCGCGCGTGCTCATCGGTCGCGAGCAGGAGTCCGACATCGCGCTCGGGGATCCGGCGATGAGCGCCGTCCATGCGGTCATCCTCGCCGACCGCGGTCGGCACCGGCTCGTCGACATGCGCGCGACCAACCCGACGCTGGTCAACGGCCACGAGGTCGCGGCGTGCTGGCTGCGCGACGGCGACGAGATCCAGCTCGGCAAGACCACGCTCGCCTACGTCGCGCCCCTCGAGAAGCGGACGCCGAAGCCCCCGCGCTCGATGACCCAACCGTGGCCCGCGTCACCGAGCCCGCCGGCCGTGAGCCCAGGGCCGCCTCGACCGAGCGCGCGGCATGCGACGCCGCCGGAGCACACGTTGCCCTCGCCGACTGGCGGCCCGCAAGAGGCCGAGACCCCGGCCGACGACGGGACCCGCTTGTGGTCGCGCCTTCGGCGCTTCTTCCGGGGGGAGGGCTCCTGAGCATGGGCACGGAGCTGACCGAGCGTGCGCCGCAGGCCGAGGGACTCGGGGACTTCCTGCCCGGAGCCGACGAACGCAAGCGCCTCGCCGACGCCGCGGAGGCCGCCGAGCGCGCACGCGTCGAGGCCGAGCGAGCCGCGGCGGACGCGACTGGGCTCGAGGAGCTCGCGCGCGCCCAGGCGCCGATCGAGGCGCGCCCCGCCGGTCCGAGCGAGCGAGTCGAGCACGTGGAAGCCGGCGTGCCGAGCGCGGCGCCCCTGGCCGAGCCGCCGGCCGCCACTGGCAGCGCTCGCAGCATCGAGGTCGCGCCTGATCGGAACGATCCCAACCGGGTGTTCGTCATCGACGGCTTTCGGGCGCTGCCGGAGGCGGGGGATCGCGCGGCGCGAACGGCGCTCAACCTGCGTGCCGCAGGCGCCGCCGGATTGAACCACGGAGGCACGGGGGCACGGAGCGAAGACGCGGAGGGGCAGGAGGTCGAGCGCGGCGTGGCTCCCCGTCCCGGGGGGTCCGTGGGCGAGCCCCGCCGGCGGCGCGCGCGGATCGTGCCGCTCGTCGTGGTCGGCGCCGGGCTCGTGTTGTTCGGCGTGGGTGCGCTCGTGAAGTTCGGAGGCGCGGGCGCGGTGACTGGCCCGGCGACCGGCGACGCGACGGGCGAGGCCCGCCGAACGACGCCAGCAAAGGCCGTCAGCCAGCAGCGCTCGGCCGCGAGCGTGAGGTCGGCCGATGCGAGTGCCCCGCCTGCGGCGGGCACGAGCTCGGGCAGCGAGGCGCCGGCACCGACCGCGAGCACCGCGAGCACCGCGAACACGACGAGCACCTCGAGCGCTGCCACGACGAGCGCGAGTGCGCGGCCGCTCGCAGCGTCGGCGCCGACCTCGGCCTCGACCCCGAGGCCACCCGTCCCGTCCGCGCCGTCGGCTCCGCCCAAGACCACGAGCACGAGCTGGATGACCGAGGATCCGTGATGAGGAGCCGTTAGCCGTTAGCCGTTGGCCGTTAGCCGTTAGCCGTTAGCCGTTAGCCATGAGAGCACCCCTAGTCGCTACGATCATCGCCGCGCTCGCGCTCCTGCCGCGCGCGGTGCGCGCGGACGACCCTCCCCCGGCGGGGGAGCCCGCGCTGGCGTCCGCCTCGGCCGCTTCGCGCGCGGCCGAGCTCTTCGCCGAGGCCAAGCGCGCGATCGACGAGGGGAGAAAGGAGGAGGCCCGGAAGCTCCTCGCGGAGGCGTTCGGCCTTCAAAAGAGCTGGGACATCGCGGCCAACCTCGGCTCGCTCGAGATCGAGCTCGGCGCCCATGCCGACGCGGCGGCGCATGTCAGCTTCGCGCTCGGCGCATTTCCGGTGAGCGGGTCGGTCGAGAAGCGGAACAAGCTCGCCGAGTGGCTCGAGCAAGCCAAGGCGAAGATCGGCACCGTGAGGCTCGGCGCCACGGTCGAAGGAGCCGAGCTCACCGTCGACGGCAAGGGCGTCGGCCGGGCGCCCCTCGCGGAGGCAGTGTTCGTGATGCCGGGGGCGCATGTGTTCGGGGCGAGTCACCCGCAATACGAGGGCGGGCGGGAAGAGCGGACGCTCGAGGCGGGAAGCGAGATGGAGATCCAGTTGACGCTCGTGCCGAAGCAGGGCCCACCACCCGGTGGGTCGGGCATCGACTGGGCGATTGCGGGGACGGGGTTTGCGCTCGGCGGCGCCGCGCTGATTACGGCCGTTGGGCTAGGCGCCGCCTCCGCGGGCAAGCTCGGTGACGTGAACGACATCGCGTCGTGGCTCGACGAAACGGGTACGAGATGCCCGCGGAGCTCGTCGGACCCGACGTGCACGGAGATATTCGGCGCGGCCGCCGACCGCAACACCCTGGCTGGCGCCGCGGTCGGACTCGGCGTTGCGGCTGGCGCGATCCTCGCGGCGACCGGCATCTACGCCGTCACCGCCGGCTCTTCAAAGGCGCCGGTCGCCTCGGTCGCGCCCTACGTGAGCCCGTTCGGCATCGGCTTCTGCGGCAGGTTTTGAGGGAGGCTCTTGATGAGACACGTTGTCTGGTTCGGTCGTGCTTGTGTGGTCGTTCTGATCGCGGCGGCGGTCCCCCTGGCCGCCGGCTGCTTCGACACGCTGAGCGACTGCTCGCTCGCCAACACGTGCGATTGCCCGAGTCCCGACTACTGCCCGGGCACCGGAGGCACGGGCGGTGCGGGCGGGAGCGTCGATCCTGGCTGCATCCCGTCGACCTTGCCGGCGAGCACGCCCCTGCCTGCCACCTGCACGGGCGTCTTCGTCTCGGGCGCAAGCGGCTCGGACACGACGGGCGACGGCACGCGGACGGCGCCGTACGCGAGCCTCGGCAAGGCGCTCGAGGGTGGAGCGGCCGTCGTGTACGCATGTGCCGCGCAGACTGGCGACAGCGGCACGGTGACGCTGCCGGCAGGCACGTCTCTCTTCGGCGGGCTCGACTGCGCCGACTGGCACTACGCGGGCGACAAGACGGTGCTGACGCCGGGCACCACGACGGCGCTCGTGCTCGCGCCGGGCGCGGGGGCGCGCGTCGAGGACTTCCACATCGAGAGCGCGACGGCGACGGTGCCGAGCGCGTCGAGCATCGCGGTCCTCTCGAACGCCGCCACGTCAGCGTCGCTCACGCGCGTCGAGCTCGTAGCGGGAGACGGAGCAGTGGGTGAGGCGGGTCTCAGCGTGCCCGCGGACAGCGCGCTCGATGGGCTGCCCGGCGGGCCGGGCACGGACGCGCCGGTGGGCGCATGCAACACTCAGGGCGAGACGGGTGGCCCGGGAGGCCAGAAGACCTGTGGCGGGGTCGTGGTGGACGGCGGCAACGGTGGCGGGGCGTTCACCGACCCGGGGGGCATCGGCCAAGAGGGTCAGCAACCCACCGCGGGGACGAGCGGCGATGGTGGGGTAGGCCAGCAGATCGCCGCACCGAGCCACTCGTGCTCCTCATCGGCTGCCCAGCCTGGTGCGGACGGCACCCCCGGTCCCGACGGCACCTCCGCCACGGGCGCGGGCGCTCTCTCCGCCACCGGCTACGCCGGTGTGGACGGCACCGGTGGCACCCCAGGCCTGCCCGGCCAAGGCGGCGGCGGCGGTGGCGCCTCGGCGTGCACCGGCGGCAACACCGGTCCGTCGGGCGGTGGCGGCGGCTCGGGCGCCTGCGGCGGAGCAGCCGGCGGCGCAGGCCGGGCGGCAGGTGCCTCCATCGCGCTGCTCGCGTTCGGGGGGGAGATCACGCTCTCCGACGCGACGCTTACGACGGGCGCGGGCGGCAACGGAGGCCCCGGCGGGGACGGCCAGCCGGGGGGGCTGGGCGGCAGCCCCGGTTTGACGCCCGGATTTCCGGCTCCCTCGAGCGCATGCATCGGCGCCAGCGGCGGCAACGGCGGCCCCGGCGGCTCGGGCGGCGGTGGCCTCGGAGGCCCCTCGCTCGGCGTCGCGAGCTCGAGCACAGCGGTCGTCACCCTCACGAACGTCTCCTACACCATCGGCGCCGCCGGCCCCGGCGGTCCGGGCGGTGACGGCAAGGTCACCCTCGACGGCGCACCGGGCGAGCGCTGCGCGACCCTCAACTTCGACACGGCGAGCTGCACGCCGCCATGAGCGAGCCATGGAGACAAGAGCCCCGCCCCAGGCGGAGCCTCGCCCGGAGCTGCGCCGCAGAGGTCACGTGCGCCGCACACGCCACGGCTGTCGGCTCCTTCTGACGAGGTCATGCCATGCGTATCGCCCAGCTTCTTCGATTCATCGCCGCCGGCTCAGCGGCGGCTCTGCCGCTTGCGGCCGGGTGTTTCGACTACCGCTCGGATTGCGATCTGTCGAACACGTGCGGGACAAACACGACGTCAACCGGAGGCGGCGGCACGGGCGGCTCGGTCGATCCGGGCTGCGTGCCGTCGACCCTCCCGGCGGGGACGCCGCTCCCCGACTCGTGCGCGGGCGTGTTCGTGTCGGGCGCGATGGGCTCGGACACGACCGGCGACGGCACGCGCGCGGCGCCGTACGCCTCGCTCACGAAGGCCATCGCGGAGAGCGCCGCCGTCATCTACGTGTGCGCGGAGCCGACGGGTGACACGGCGACCGTCACGCTGCCCGGCGGCACGACCCTCTTCGGCGGCGTCGACTGCGCGGACTTCTCGTACTCCGGTACGAAGTCGACCCTCGCGCCCGGAGCGCCCATCGCGCTCGTGCTCGAGGCGGGCGGTGGCATCGACATCGAGGACTTCGACGTGGAAGCGGCTCCTGGAGCCACGCCCGGCGGGTCCTCGATCGGCATCCTCGCGAACGGCTCCACGGCCGCGCTGCATCGTGTCGACGTGACCGCCGGGGCGGGCGCACCGGGTGAGAGCGGCACGACACCGACCGACAACATCGGCCCCGCGGACCCGACGGATGTGGCCATCAAAGGCGAAAACGGCAACCCGGCGAACGCGACGACGCCGGGTAATCCCACTCCCTCTGGCGGTGGCACGATCAACTCGCTCTGCGACACGAGTTTCGGTGGCAACGGCGGTCCGGGCGGAAGCGTGCAAGGCGCGATCGTGAACGACGCGGGCGACGGCACGGACGGCCAACCGGCGGGCGCCGGTGGCGTCCACGGTCTTGGCGAGACCTCAGCCGGCGGCTGGAACTGCATTCCCGGGCAAGGGCTCGGCATCGCCGGCGCCAACGGCTCGCCCGGCACCGCCGGCACGGGTGGCGCCGCGCTAGGCGCCCTCTCCGCAAACGGCTACGCCGGCACCCCCGGCATGCAGGGCGGCAAGGGCGATCCCGGCCAAGGCGGCGGCGGAGGCGGCGGCGCGCGTGGGCAGGACGCCGTGCCGGATCTCCGTGGTGCATCGGGCGGCGGAGGCGGGTCAGGCGGCTGCGGCGGCTATGGTGGGC
>JACRDA010000292.1 GCA_016212965.1 Myxococcales bacterium | reverse complement strand
TGTTCTCGCCCGATGGGCAGAGGGTGGCGTACGGAGGCGCGGTCTTCGACGTCTGGGGCTCGCGAATCGCGGAGCTCGAGGCAGCGGAGGTCGCGGAGGTCGACCGCTGTCGCGTGGCGCACTACTCCTTGCCCCTCGAGCTCTGCGAGGAGCGCTTTCCCGACCCTGCGATGCATCCGGCGTTGGCTGTCCCCGGGCCGGGTAGCCGGGAGAGCGGGTGAGAGCCATGCTCCCGAAGGACGGCATCATCGAGGCTGTGAGCCTGACCGACGCGGCCCGCGTCACGGGCAAGGCGAGGGGAGCGCCAGCGATGCCGGCGAAGATTGTGCTGGTACGGCCCGTCGCGGCGCTCGTGGGCGTCGTGCTGGCCTGCGATCTGCGCGGAACGCCGGCGGAGCCGGCGCTCCCGCGGGCGAGTGCCTCGACACCCGGCGCTGGCGGGGTGCCGCGATTCCAACCCGTACCCAGCCCAGCCTCGGCCAACTCATGGGAGGCGGACGAGCCGGTGGCGGCCAACGCACTCATCAGCTACCGGCTGATTCATGGGCGTGTCGTGGTCGACGACGCCTCGCTGGGCGCTTGGCCGGTGCTCGGCGTGAGGCCAGCCGGATCCGGGTGCGGCGAGCTCATGACTCTGGAGTTGCATCCGCAGTTGGCGGACGCCAGCATGTTCTGGGAACTGGCGCCGATGTGTGGAGGCGTCGTCAGCGATCTCGGCGGCGGACGCTTCCGTGTCTGCAGGCGTTTCCCGGTGCCCGCGTGCGCGTCGGCGCCCAGCAGCACCGTGGACGCATGTGCTGGCGACTTCTACGAATCGTTCTTCCGGCCGGGCGTTCACCTGGTGGGGTGGTGCGGCAATGTCGGGCTATACGCGCGCCCCCTGAGCGACGCTGGTGGAATCTGCATCTTCCAGCAGTTCGAGGCCGGGGGACTGGCCATGCGTGTCGGCAGGGGGCGCTTTGTCGTCGTCGAAGGACGAGATTGGGAGTGCTCGGGAGGGCATTGGTCACTCAATGAGGGAGGCCATTGACGGTCGGTTTCCACGCCGGCCCCCGGGCCTTCAGCTCTCGATGTCGGGCTCGACGAAGGACCACTTCACGTCGGGGCACTGCTCGCGCAAGCGCGCCTCGTAACCATTGAGCACCTGCACGATGCGCTCGGCGGTGAGGTCGCGTCGCAGGCGGACCTTGGCGGCGACCATGACCTCGCCCGGCCCCTGCTGCACGGTGATGAGCGACAGCATCTCCTCGATGTCCGCGCTGTCCTTCACGAGGCCGCGGACGGTGGCCGCGATGTGCGGGTCGGCCGCCTCGCCGACGAGCAGGGACTTGATCTCGACGGCGAGGAAGATCGCGACACCCACCAGGACGACGCCGACGGCGAGGGAGCCGACCGCGTCCCACATGGGGTCGCCGGTCGCGGACGAGAGCCCGAGCGCCGCTAGCGCGAACACGAGGCCGAGCGCCGCGGCGCTGTTCTCGCCGAACACGACCACGAGATCGCTGTCCTTGCTCTCGCGCAGGTAGCGGAAGAAGGGCGTCTGCTTGCGGCGCTTGTTGAGGTCGCGGACGTTGGAGAGCGCGGCCCAGCCCTCGACGGCCAGGCTGAAGAGGAGCACGCCGATGCCCCAGCCCACGTGATGGACCGCCTCGTCCGAGCCGAGCTTGTGGATGCCCTCGTAGATCGAGAACACCCCGCCGCCCGTGAAGAGCAAGAGGGCCACCATGAACGACCAGAAGTAGAGCGCGCGCCCGTAGCCGAGTGGGTGCGTGGCGTCCGGGGGTCTTCGCGCCTGCTTCACGCCGAGCAGCAAGAGCGCCTGGTTCGAGCAATCCGCGGCGGAGTGGATGGTCTCGGCGAGCATCGCCCCCGAGCCCGTGAAGACCGCGGCCACGCCCTTGGCGAGCGCGATCGCCACGTTGGCGAGGAGCGACTGGATGATGTGCTTGGTTCCGTGGTCGGCGCTCACGACCTCCATGCCTAGCACGTCCCGCCGAGCGCGCACCACGAACCGCCGCCGCCGGCGAGCCCTGGCGCGGGCGGTCGAGGGCTGCCACTTCGTCGCCGCGCGCGGCCCGGCGCGCGCACCGTCATCGATCGGGCGCGCCGTTCGCCGCATCGCCCTTCGCGGCGGGCTTGGGCTCGGGGGGCGCACGGCGCGTGGCCACCCAGTCGCACGCCTTCTTGTGACCGTCGATGCCCCAGGTGTGCCCGTCGCACGCGGCCTTCGCGAGGGCGAGCGCCCGCGCCTCGTCCTTCGGGACGCCGCGGCCGTATTGGTAGAGGACGCCGAGGTCGTAACAACCCCAGATCGAGCCGCGGTCGCAGGCCTTGCGATAGAGCTCGGCCGCGCGCTCCGGATCGGCCTCGACGACGCGTCCGTCGCGGTAGAAGTCGCCGAGGTAGTTGCAGCCCAGCATTTCCCCGCCGTCGCACGCGCGGCGGTAGAGCGGGAGCCGCGCTGCGGGATCGTCGAGGAGCTCGCCCTTGCGGCGGCAGCCCATCATGTCGCCGCGCTCGCAGCCGCGCTCGTACAGCTCGGTCGCGCGCGCGTGGTCGCGCTCGACGCCGTTGCCGTAGCGGTAGGCATTGCCGAGATCGACACACGCCCGCGGGACGTCGGCGCGGCACGCCTCGTCGTAGAGGGCGACGGCGTGCTCCGGGTCCTTGCGCACGGCCGAGCCCTCCGCGTACATGACGCCGAGCTGCGCGCAGCCGAGCTGCGAACCGTCGCGGCAAGCCCGGTCCAGCGTGTCGAACGCGCGGCGGACGTCCTGCTCGAGGCCGCGCCCGATGCGCAGGGCGTCCCCGACGACGGCACATCCGTCGGCGTTGCCCGCGCGGCAGCTCGCCTGGGCCTCGGTGACGCCGGTCGCGAGGTTGTCGATCTCGGTCTCGTCGTCGTAGAGGCGCCACGCGAGCCGGGCGTGCTCGGGCGTGCCCGGCAACGGGCGCGAGGCGCTCGGGGAGGGCTCGGGGCCCGCCGCCGGTGCCGACGACCCGGGGGTCGCTCGGCGGGCCGGTGCGTCGGCGCTCGCGCGCTCGCTCGCGCCGCCTCCGGTCGCGCCGAGGGCGCTGCCGTCGAGCCGCGGATCCGTCGCGGCGGCATCGCGTCCCGCCGACAGCGCGAGCACGAGCGCGCCAGCCGAGAGCGCTGCGGCGGCCACGGCGGCGACGAGCCAGGGCGGGCCCGACCGACGCGCCGGCACGCCGGGCAGGGCCGCGGGCCCCGGGGCCGAGCCCTCGGTCGGGGGGCGGCGCTCGAGCTTGCCCGACGCCGTCGGCTCGGGCGTCCCGTCGAGCTCGGCCTGCTGCTGCGTGGGGCTCGAGCGCCCTCGCTCCTCGCCGGGCGACGCGTCGCCCGCTCGCTCGGCGGCGCCTCGCGGCTCGAGCGCCGGCGGCGCGGCCGGGCGCTCGACGCCGGGCAGCGCGTCGAGGAACTGCGCGGTGTCGAGCGCCTCGCTGTGCGCGTAGACGTCGGGCGGAGCGGACGGCTCGGCGGGCGCGTCGCCGAGCTCGAGCGCGCGCAGCGCGGCGAGCATCTCGACCGCGCTCTGGAAGCGGGCCTTCGGTGCCGCGGCCGACGCGCGCCGGCAGAGCGCCTCGAAGGCGTCGGAAACGGTCGCGCCGCGGCGGCGGGGCGACGGGCGATCGTCGGAGGTCGACGCGACGAAGAAGTCGCCGACCTCGTCGCCCTCGAACATGCGGCTGCCGGTCGCGAGCTCGAACAGAAGGAGCCCGAGCGCGTGGACGTCGGTCCACGGCCCCGTGGGTCCGAAGACCTTGGGGCGGAACTGCTCCGGCGCGCCGTAGGGCGGGGAGAACGCGTGAAAACCGCTCGACGTGTGGGTCACCTGCTCGGTGTGGGTCTCGCCGTCGTGCATCGCCTTGGCGATGCCGAAGTCGAGGATCTTCGTCGTCTCGCCCCGGGCCGTGCGCGCGCGGAAGACGTTGGCCGGCTTGATGTCGCGATGGGCGATGCCGAGCTCGTGCGCGAAGCCGAGGGCGTCGATGGCCGGGCCGACGATGTCCACGATGGTGCGCTCGTCGAAGGGGCCCGCTCCGAGGCGGAGCCGCTCGGCGAGCAGGGCGTCGAGCGAGGCGCCCTCGAGCCACTCGAGCACGAGGTAGGGCACGGGCTCGCGCGTGTGCTCGGCGATCCCGAAGTCGAGCACGCGCACGATGTTCGGGTGCTGCGAGAGCTTCGAGAGCATGCGCCCCTCGTTGCGAAAGCGCTCGAGCATGAGCTCCCTCGCCTCGGGGACGAAGTGCGTCGGGAGCTTGAGGCACTTGACGGCGACGGGGGTGGCGAGCTCGCGGTGATGGGCGCGGTAGACCAGGCCGAACCCGCCCTCGCCGACGACGGCCTCGACCTCGTAGCGCTTCTCGACGAGCGTCCCGACCCAGCCGAAGACGTCCCTCATGGTCGCGCGACTCCGCGGGCGCTCCGCGCGTCCCCCGGTCCGGTTCCGGGTGCTCCGCCGCTCCGCCACTGCATGGTGGGTCGAGCCATACTCCCGCGGTGGCACGCTGTCGCGCTCTGCCTCCTGCTCCCGAAGACCGCGTGTCACACTTCCGGCCCTTCGTCCGATGCCCCTTTCGGATGCGCTGGAGTGCGCCTCCGCTGCCGTCCGCATCGCTGAGCGGGTGCGCAGCGCTCGCCCCGGGAGATTCGGACAGATGCAGGCGCGCGTGATGGATGCCACCATGAGAGCCGTCGTGGAGGGAGTGGAGCTGCGCACCAGGCTGAGCTCGCCGGAGCTACGCCAGCTCGTCGAGCGCTTCGTGCGCCGACGCGTGCCCGACACGGACAGCGACGACGTCGTCCAGACCGTGCTGTGCGAGGCGCTCGCGACCGCGCGGCCCTTCCAGGACGAGGAGGAGCTGCGCCGCTGGCTCGTCGGCGTCGCGCGCCACAAGGTGGCCGACTTTCACCGCCGGGGCTCGCGCGAGAAGCCGAGCGAGCTGCCCGAGCTCGAGGCCGCGCCGCCGCCGGTCGAGGAGGGCGCCCTGGCCCGCTGGGCCGCCGAGCAGGTGTCGGGGCCGGACGCCGAGCGCACGCTCGGCTGGATGGCGCGCGAGGGGGAGGGCGAGAAGCTCGCCACCATCGCCGCCGAGGAGAAGCTGCCCGCGGCGGCCGTGCGGCAGCGGGTCTCGCGCCTGCGCCGCCTGCTGAAGGAGCGCTGGCTCGCCGAGCTCGCGGCCGTGGCCATCGTGACCGCCGTCGTCCTGCTCGTGTGGCGCCTGCTCACGTGGCAAGGGGACGATCCGGAGCGCGTCGCGCCGAGCGGCCCGGACGTGCCGACGGCGCCCGTGCCGACCGTGGGCCCGGCACCGGAGCCGACGGCCCCCGCCGAGGGGCCGCTCGAGCGCGCCCGCAGCCTGCGCAAGGCGGCGCTCGAGGCGTGCAGCGAGAGCCGCTTCGAGGTCTGCATCGGCGGGCTCGACGCGGCCAAGGGGCTCGATCCGGAGGGCGACCGGGCGCCCGAGGTGCAGGAGGCGCGCCGCCGCGCCAACGCCGTGCTCGGTGGCGGGACCGCCACCGCAGCGTCGAGCGGCAGCCCGGGCAAGGTTCCGAGCGCGGCGCCCGCGGTGGGCAGCGGCGCCGTGACGCCGACCACGACGGCGCCACCGACCTCGACGGCGCCGCCGTCGAGCCCGACCGCGTTCCCGCCGAAGGGCGGCTCGCCCGGCACGTTCCCGGGCAAGCCGCAGGAGACCCCCCAGGGCAAGCTTCAGGACCTCGACCAGAAGGGCGGCAAGCCGGGTACGGGCATCAGCGACACGGGAGGCAGCAAGTAGCCCCCGGGCCGGCGCCCGCCGGCGCGCGGGCCGCGCGCGCCACGACCCCGCTCCCGAGCTCGCTCGGCGTGCGCGCCGGCCGCTTGCTCCGGCCCCTCGAGGGCCTGTGGGGGGCGCTCGACCGCGCCCGGACCTGCGCCCTCGGCGCGTGTGGAGTCGCGTTCTGCCGCGCGCTCGTCATGCCGCGCGCGAGCCGCGTCGCCTTCGCGGGCGCGGCGCTCGGCGTCTCGGCGCTCCTCCTGGCGAGCACCGTGCCCCTGTGGATGCTCGTGCTCGGGCCGCTGCTGTGGGGCGTCCCGCACGTGCTCGCCGACGTGCGCTACCTCGTCGTGCGACCCGGCTACCACCGGCGCGCGCTCTTCATGGTGGTGCTCTCGGTCGGCCTCGCCGCCTCCTTCGTCCTCGGCCTCCGCGGTGGGCTCCTGGCCGTCGCCGGCACGGTCGCCGTCGCGCGCGGCAGCCTCGCGCGGAAGGTCGTCGCGCTCGGTGTCGTCGGTGGCCTCTACGCCTTGGCCGAGCTCTCGGGCTGGGTGGCCGACGCCGTCCTCGTGCACGCGCACAACCTCGTCGGCGTCGGCCTGTGGTGGGCGTGGCGCCGGCGCGGACCAGGTGCGTGGGCGCACTATCTGCCCCTCTGCGTCTTCGCGGTGGGCTCGGCGCTCATCCTGCTCGGCGCGCACGAGCCGCTGTTCGCCGCGGCGGGCGCCCACGAGGCCCCGTGGACGAAGCTCGACTTCGGCGAGCTCGAGTGGGCCTTCGCGCCGACGCTCGAGGGGCCGATCGCCTCGCGGCTCGTCGTCCTCTTCGCCTTCCAGCAGGCGATGCACTACGTCGTGTGGCTACGGCTCGTGCCGGACGAGGCGCGGCCCCAGCCCACGCCGCGCTCCTTCCGCATGAGCTGGCGGGCCCTGGTGCGCGAGCTCGGCCCGTGGGTGCTCCTCGCCGCGGCCGGCGGCGCGCTCGTCTTCTGGGGCTGGGCCCTCGAGAGCCCGGCGGGCGCGCGCCACGCGTACCTCTCGGTGTCGTTCTTCCACGTCTACCTCGAGCTCGTGGCCGTCGGCGTCTTCTGGGTCGAGGGGCGCTTCGCCCGGCGCGCGCGCGGCGAGCCGCTCGTGCAATCGACCTGAAGCGCGCCAGAGAGAACAACCGCCAAGGGCGGTTCGCTCCGTCAGCGCCGCGCGCCGAGCAGCCAGCCGAAGAGCAAGCGCTTGCTCGTGTCGCGCGCGACGCTCCCGAGCGACTCGGTGAGCGGGATGCCCTGCGGGCACACCTCCACGCAGTTCTGCGCCTTGCCGCAGCTCGCGATGCCGCCGTCGCCCATGAGCGCGTCGAGCCGCGCGCCGCGGTCGAGGGCGCCGCCCTCGTGCAGGCCCACGAGCCGGGCCTGGTTGATCGCCGCGGCGCCCACGTAGGCGCCGTTCTGGTGGTACTGCGGGCACGCCTCGAGACACGCGCCGCAGCTCGTGCAGGACGCGAGGAGCAGCCGCTCGGCCTGGGCCGCCGGCGACTCGCGCAGGGCGTCGGTCGCGCCGTCGTAGCCGACGAAGGCGCGCACGCGCTTCACGTCGTCGGTCATGCGCTGCCGGTCGACCCAGAGATCGCGCACCAGCGGGAACTTGCCGAGCGGCGCGAGCGACACGCGCCCCTTCGGCGCGACGACGTCGAGCAGGCTCGTGCAGGCCTGCCCGACGACCCCGTTCACGAGCATCGTGCAGACGCCGCAGGCGTGCTCGAGGCACGGCGTCTCCCAGGCGACCGGCGCCACGGCGCGACCGTCCACGGTGCGCGGCGCGCGCTGGATGGCGCGCAAGGCCGAGAGCACGGTGGCGCGCTCGCCGCGCGCGACCTCGAACTCCTCCCAGCGGCGCGTGTCCTTGCGGTCGAAGGCGTCCTGGCGGAGCACGCGCACCCGCACCTTGTCCGACCCGCGGCGCTCAGCCATCGCTCGGCTCCTCGTCCGCGGGCTTGGCCGCGCGCTTCTTCTTCTTCGCCGGGCGCGGCGCCTCGTCGGGGGCCGCGACGCGCACGGCGGGCTCGGCGGCTGGCCCCGGCTCGGGCGCGACGAGCGAGGTGTCGACGGCGTCGGTCACGCGCTCGGCGAAGGGGCTCGCGAAGGCGCGCACGAGCTCGGGGCCCGAGGCGCCGAGGCGCCCCAGTGTCGAGCGCAGCCAGCCGGCGTCGTCGCGCGTCGGCGTGGCGGGCTTGTAGTGCACGCCGCGCGACTCGGCCCGCGCGCGCGCGCCGGCCGCGGCGAGGCGGGCCACGTCGAGCGCTCCACCGAGATGGCGCATGAACGGCACGGCCTGGTTCGCGCGACTCGCGCGGTCGGGACAGCCCGTGGCCTCGAGCCGCTCGGCGAGCGCTGCGAGCGTGGCCTCGAGCGCCGCGAGCTCGGCGTCGTCGCAGAGGGGCCCGCAGCCCGCGTCCATCGCCTGCGCGAGCTCGTCGGCGATGGCGTACGGCGAGCCCTCCCCGTCGCCCTCGCGCTCGCGCAGCTTCTCGCAGGCGGCACGCGCCGCGGACTCGGGCGCCTCGAAGGTCGAGCTCGGCTGGTCGGCCGCGCTCCGGGTCGAGCCGGCGCGGTAGGCAGCGGCTGCGCGCGCGGCGAGGCGGCCCCCGAAGAAGTCACCGACGAGCTCGTCGCCGGGCAGGGCACCGGCGCCGTGAGGGCTGCACGCCACGGGGCCCGCGGCGTAGAGCCCCGCGAGCGTGGTCGCGTGGTTGCGCGGCGAGGCGGGGTCGGCTGCGCCGTCGGCGCGCGTGGCGAAGTCGATCCACAGGCCGCCGAGGCAGCGACCGGGCGCGACGCCCACCTTGAGGGCGCCGCGGTAGGGCAGGGTCTCCTGACCGGCGCGCGTGCGCGGCCGCGGTCCGAGCGCGCGGTAGGTCTCGAAGCTCGCGCCGAGACGCAGCTCGAGCTCCGCGGCGTCGCGCTTGTGCACCTCGAGATCGAGCCACGCGAGCGGCTCGAGCACCTCGCGCTCGGGGTCGAAGATGCCGCGCCCCTCGGCGAAGGCGCGCACGAGGGCCCGCGCGGTCGCGGCCATGCCGAGCTCGCCCGGCGACCCGAGGTGCTCGCGCTCGCGCTCGGGCACGTCCTCGGGCGCACGCCGCTCCTTGCGGTCGAGCGGCACCCACAGGCGCGCACCCTCCGCCAAGGTGAGCTCCGAGAGCACGTGCTGCCGATCGGGACCGCGGAGGGCGGTCGCGTGGAAGGCCTGGAGCTCGAGGTTCTGTGCGACCGCGCCGGCGCGCAGGGCCACGGCGAGCGCGTGCTCGGCCGAGGGGACCCCGCTCGCGCTCCCGCGGGCGAGGCTCGGCCCGCTCTCGGCGAGCACGACGGCCTCGGCCCGGAAAGCGCGCACGTCCATCGTGTGCAGATCCTGCGCGACGCAGCCCACGCACGCGCCGTCGCCGTCGAGCACGAGCTCGCACAGATCCCAGTGCTCGAAGCGGCGCGCGAGCGGCTCGCCGGGGAGCTTGGCGCCGCGCGCGTCGGTCGCCGGCTCGAGCTCGTGGCGGGCGAGCTCGGCATCGAGGGCGTGCACGAGCTCGAGCCCGGTCGCGGCGCCGGCGAAGGCCGTGCGCGGCTTGGTGCTGCCCGGCAGGCGGCGCAGCAGGAGCGAGCCGTCGGCGCGCCGGTGGAGCGGCACGCCGAGGCGCTCGACGACGCGCACGAGCTCGGGCGCCGCGAGCGCGAGCGCGAGGACGCGCGCCTGCGACGCGAGGTATTGCCCCACGCGCAGGGCGTCCGCGGCGTGCTCGCGCGGGCTGTCTCCGTCTCCGAGCGCCGCGTTCAGCCCGGCCGGCGAGCCCTCGACGTGCGAGCGGCGGAGGGACGTGGCGCAGAGGACGTCGACCGGCACGCCGGCGCGGCACAGCTCGAGCGCCGCCGCGAGGCCCGCCACGCCTCCGCCCACGACCACCACGCGCCGAGCACGAGTGCGTGCCATGTCAGGGCCCTCCGGCAGGTGCGGGGCCGGGGGCCGGCAGGGGCGCGGGCGCGGGGCCGGGTTGGGGCGCCGGCGCGGGCAGGGGCCCGGGGCCGGGCGCCGGCGCCTTCGGGGCCTTCGCCTGGCCGCTCGCGGCAGCCGTGGCGCTGCT
>JACRDA010000293.1 GCA_016212965.1 Myxococcales bacterium | reverse complement strand
TGGTGCGGCGTGCTCGCGCCCGCTCTTCGGGCAGCGGCGGCGGCGCTCGGCGCGCGGGCGGGTGCTCTTGCCGGGGCAGGGGTGGCGGGCGCTTCGAGCTCGGCGCCGCGCCGGCCGGGTCGGACGGGAGCGTGTCGCGCTCGAGCCAGGCCAGATCGACCTCGAGGGTGCGCCGGCTCGCCGGTGTCTGCGTGGTCCGGCCGTGCGCTCCATCGCTCGCGCGCCCGTCCTCCGCGGGCAGCTCGGAGCTCCGCTCGAGCCAGGCGGGATCGACCTCGAGCGTCTTCCGCGAGCTCGGGGACACACTCGGCCGCGAGGGGCGTCGGGGGCGCGACACGAGGCTACGCTACCACCGGATCGGGCAGCGTGCCGCTCGGCCCGATTTGCCCTGGGGCGTTCTCGCCGGCCGCGTTGCCTGTTAGGGTAGAATCAGCATGGTCGGGCCGCGCTCAGAACCTCCGGACTCCTCCAAAGACCGTCGTACCGAGACGCGCCACGTGGCGTGCTTCGCGACCGAGGTGATGCGCGAGGACCGCGACAAGCTCGACGTCGCGCTCATCTACGATCTGTCGGCCGGGGGCGCGCTCTTGCTGACCCGGCGGGCCTACGCGGTCGGCGACCGCGTCACCCTCGCCATGTACACGACGAGCTCCGAGGAGTCGGCGCGCTCGGCGAGCGGGCGCGTGGTGCGCGTCGAGCGCCGCGAGCACGACCGCAGCGATCTATGGCGCCACAGCGCGGCCGTGCAGTTCGACGCGCCGCTCGTCGGCTTCGAGGACGACATCGCGGCCGTGGCGGCCGAGCGCGCCAAGCGCGGCCTGCACCCGGGCGCCTGACGGGCTCATGCGCCCCTCGGCACGCCGCGCCGTCGTGCCACGAGCTCCGCCTGGTGGACGCCCTCCGGGCTCCACGCCTCCCGGTAGCGCACGAGCTCGAAGGCCGCCGGCCCGTCGGGCGTCGCGCGCGCCGTCTCGGCGAGCGTCGCGAGCTCGCCCGGCTCGACGAGGAAGCGGCGGCTCGGTCGCGCATGGCGCTCGAGGTTCGTCACCGTGGGCTGCGTGCACACGAGCAGGGCGCCCGGCTCGAGCTCGGCCGCGAGGCGCGCGAACAGCGAGCGCTCGAGGTAATGGAAGGTGCAGGCGAGCGCCCACGGCCCGGGCGGCACGGCATCGTGCTCGAGGTCGAGCGCCCGGAGCTCGAGCGGCAGGTGCGCCTCGTCGGCCCGCGCCCGCGCGAGCTCGAGCGCCACGGCCGACACGTCGACCAGCGTGACCTCGAGGCCCCGACGCGCGAGCCACAGCGCGTGGCGGCCCGCGCCGCCCGCGAGGTCGAGCGCGCGCCCGCGCGCGGGCAAGAGCGGGGCGATGTCCGCGAGGAAGGCGCACGGCTCGCGGCCGGCGTGGTCGCCCGCACGATAGCGGGCGTCCCAGTGCGCGCGCGCGCTCACCGCCGCGACGCGCACTCGACCGCGTTGCGACCCGCCGCCTTCGCCCGGTAGAGCGCCTTGTCCGCGGCCTCGAGGATCGCCGTGCCGCTCTCGACCTTGCCCTTGGCAAAGCTCGCGACGCCGATGCTGCACGTGACGGCGAGGACGGCCGAGCCGACGTCGAAGGGGTGCTGCGCCACGGTGCGCCGGATGCGCTGGGCGAGCACGGAGCAGCGGTTCTCGTCGATGTCGCGGCACAGCACCACGAACTCCTCGCCGCCGTAGCGCGCCAGAACGTCCTCGGCGCGCAGCTGCGCGGTGACGAGCCGGGCGAGCTCCTTCAGCACCGCGTCGCCGGCGAGGTGCCCGTGGTCGTCGTTGACCGCCTTGAAGCGGTCGAGGTCGATCATGAGCAAGGAGAGCGCCCGATCGTGGCGCCGGGCAAAGGCGAGCTCGCTGTCGAGCCGCTCGTCGAGGTAGCGGCGGTTGAAGATGCCGGTGAGCCCGTCGCGCAGCGCCGACTGGTACATGCGCTGCGCGTACTGCGCCTCGTCCTCGTCCGGGTGGCTCACGCGCAGCACCGTGCTCGAGCCGAGCTGGATCTTGTCGCCGATGCGGAGCACGTGACCCTCGCGGCACGGCGCGCCGTTGACGCGCGTGCCGTTGCGGCTGCCGAGGTCGCTCAGGGTCCCGGTCCCGTGCGCTGCGTCCCAGCTGAGCGCCGCGTGGCGCCGCGAGATGCCGGCCTCGACGATCTCGACGTCGGCCCCGTCGTCGCGCCCGATGAGCGCGAAGCGCTTGTCGATCCGGTAGATGCGTCCAGCCTGGGCCCCCGTGAGCGCGATGAGCAAGAGCGGCGCGCCGAGCGCTGCATCGCTCGGACCCGGGAGCAGCTCGCTCACCGTCTGCCGCTGGGCCTCCGGACGGTCGGACACGCCCCGCATCCTACGGGATCCGTGCGCGCAGCGGCAATCGTCAGCGCAGCGGGCCCCTCTACCAGTTCGCGCTGCGCGCGGAATCGAGGCTCGGTCCTACCGCTCGGGGCCGAGCAGAGCGTCGACGAGTGCGGCCACCGAGCGCACGCGCCCCTCCTGCTCGGGGTGCAGATCGTGCGGATCCACGAGCACGGCCGGGATGCCGGCCGCGGCGGCGCCGGCGAGATCGACCTCCGGGATGTCGCCGACGTAGAGGCAGCGCTCGGGCGCGACGCCGAGGCGCCGGCAGGCGCGCCAGAAGATCTCGGGGTCGGGCTTGCGCACCCCCTCGATGGCCGAGTCGACGACGACGTCGAAGCAAGTGCCGAGGCCGACGGCCGCGAACAGCTCGGCGAGCCTGCCCTCCGAGTTCGACACCACGCCGAGCGCGAGGCCCGCGACCCGCGCGCGGCCGAGCGCCGCGGGCAGCTCGGGCGGTACCCGGCGCCACAGGTTGAGCCGGTCGTGCTCGGCGCGGAGCCGCGGCACGAGCGCGCGCGCCTCGCGCTCGGCGAGCCCTGCCTCCGCGAGCAGAGCCAGCATGTGGAGCGTCCAGCCGTCCTCGTGGCTCGCGCCCGCGGTCACGGCGCGCGCGTAGCTCCGGAGCGCTGCCGGCAGGGCCGTCCCGAGCCGGGCGGCGTCGAGCGCGTGGCCGCACGCCGCCGCGACCGCGGCCATCGCGTCGAAGTCGGGGAAGACGAGCGTGCCGCCCGCGTCGAGGAGCAGCGCATCCGGGCGAGCGAGGGGCATGGGGCTCGGGCATATCGCAGGCGGCGGGCGCGGGCACGCGCGCCGCGCACGGGCGGTGATGGGCGCGTCGGCCGATCTGGGCTACACGGCCACGCCATGGAGCGACGTCTCATCCTCATGCGCCACGCGAAGAGCGCCTGGGACGCGGGAGCGGCGCAGGATCACGAGCGCCCGCTCAACGATCGCGGCCGCCGCGACGCCCCGCGCGTCGGCGCGCGCCTGTGCGAGCTCGGCTGGGTGCCGGACGTCGTCCTGTCGAGTGACTCCCTGCGCACGCGTCAGACCTGGGACGGCCTGGCGAGCGCCTTCGAGCGCGCGCTGCCGGGGCGACGCTTCACCGTGTGCTTCCTGCCCGAGCTCTACCTCGCGGGCCTCACCGAGCTCGGGCACGCCCTCGCGGCGCACGCCGGCGACGCGGCCACGGTGCTCGTGCTCGGCCACAACCCGGGCTGGGAGGAGGCGGGCTCGTTCCTCGCCGGGCTCGCCGTCGAGATGGCCACGGCGGACGCGCTGCTCCTCTGCCGGCGCGGCGGGTGGGCCGAGGCCACGGGCAAGCGCGGCGCCTGGCGCCTCGTCGAGCACCTGCGCCCGAAGGCGCTCTGATCTCGCCGTTCGCCCTGTCGGGCGAGCGTCTCGGGGCTACAGCGATCAGGCTTCAGACTTCAGGCCCGAGACTCGAGGGAGCGAATCAGACCCTCATCCCGGCTCATGCCGCGCCCAACCGTAGCCTGAAGCCGGTAGCCCGAAGCCACGAGTGTCTCGCCCGAAAGGGCGCAGCACGAGTCAGTTCCGGCACCGGGCTCTGCCCGCCCCGCTCCGGACGAAACGGCCTGCCTTGGGGCGCGCGGCGGCGTCTTCGCTGCCTCTTCCTCCGCCCCTCTTCCCTCGGCCCCTCGACCCCTCGGCCGCTGCGTACCGACGCAGCGAGTTCCTTCTAGAGCGGGTTGGCGAGCTAGAGCGGGTTGGCGAGCGCGCCGGCGCAGTTGATCTGCGGCGGCTCGGGGTACGTGCCCGGCGTCGTGACGCGCTCCATCGTGAAGTTGGAGCCGGGGTTCGAGGCCAGGTTCAACGGCAACGGCTTGGTGGTGTTGCCGGTGACCGGCCCGCAGATGAAGTCCGCCGTGCCGCAGAGCTCGCCGTGGAGCGTGATCGTCGCGACGATGTCCGACCCGACGGTGATCGGGTTGGCCGCGCCGGGCACGGTGAGCTCGGGCAGGGCCGAGTCGAAGGTTCCGTCCGCCGCGACCGGCAAGGGGCCCACGTGGATGATCGAGCCGACGGGCGTCGTGCGGTCGGAGGCCGCGAGCGGCTGCAGATCGAGCGAGTACTCGAGCCCGTTCGCCCCTGCGGTCGTCGTCAGCGTGCTGTCGAACACGACCGGCTTCTGGGGGTTGAGGAAGGCCGAGAGCGCGAAGAAGAACTGCCCGTCGACCTCGCCCGCTGCGGGCACGTCGTTGCAGCCGCCACCCGAGCCCGTGGACGTCGTGGTCGGGTTCAACACGTTGTAGCGGTCGATGAAGGCGTCGTAGCTGCCCTCGGTGTCGGGGCACCCCGCGCAGAAGCCCACGGCAGCTGCGGCGAGGGCGAGCACGCCCAGCCGGCGGGAGCTCACCCGGAAACCCTGCGCTCTTGCCCGCGAATCCATTTGACACCGCCCATCAAGTCAACGTTCACTCGCCGCGCTCTCGCGGTTGCCCGCGCCCCACCCGACGAAAGGTGCGATACCTTAGCATGTCGCTCCGCGCGGGCGCACCCTCGAAAACGGCGCGCACCTCGATCCCATACCGCTACACCGCTTCCCTACATGCGAACAACGGCGTTCATCCAGGTGGCTCTACCCCTCGTGGCCCTCGTCGGCGTCACCTCCCAGGCCCGCGCCGGCGGCCTCACGGTGGCGCGCTTCGGGGGCGAGCACGGCCACCCGACCACCTACAATCCGACCGCGCTCTACTTCAACCCGGCCGGCATCGCCGGGAGCGAGGGGTTGCACGTCTTTCTCGACGGGACCTTCGCCTACCGCGGCGTCGGCTACGAGCACCGCGACGATCCCACCGGGCCGGCCGCCCCGTACAACGTGCCCGAGCCCGCGGGCGCCGAGGGCGCAAACTTCGGCAAGGCGACCCTGCTCAACTTCGTGGCCGCGCCGATGATCGGCGCCACCTACCGCATCGGGCCGGTGGCGCTCGGCGCCGGGTTCTACGTGCCCTTCGGCGGCCAGGCGAGCTTCAGCAAGAACAGCGCCTTCGAGTCCGGCTCTCCCTACGCCGGCCCGGTCGACGGCGTGCAGCGCTGGTACATCGTCAACGGCACGATCCGGAGCGACTACATCACGTTCGGCGCCGCGTTCAACATCGAGGACCGCGTGATGCTCGGCGCCACGGGCAACATCATCCTGTCGCAGATCGACTCCCTGCGTGCGCGCACGGGCACCGGCGACAACAGCGTGGAGTTCGAGGGGCGGGCCTGGCTCGAGGCGCACGGCGTGCAGGGAAGCCTCGGTGTCGGGGCGCTCGTCGTGGCGATCCCCGACATGCTCACCTTCGGCCTGTCGTACCAGGCGCGCCCGAACATCCGGGGCGGCATGAAGCTGAAGGGCACGCTGCACACGAACTTCGGCGGCTCGTCGAGCGATCAGGACGTCGACGTGCACCAGGACATGGCCGACATCCTGCGCTTCGGGATGTCCGCGCGGCCGACCGAGAAGCTCGAGCTGCGCCTCTCGGCCGACTGGCAGCGCTGGAGCGCGCTCGAGACCCAGTGCATCGGCGCGCGCGACAAGGCGTGCGTCGTCGACTCCGACAACACCCTTCCGCCCACCGACGCGGATGGCAATCCCAACGACGTCATCCAGAACCTCCCGCGCGAGTGGAACGACACCTTCGGAGTGCGCGTCGGCGCGAGCTACTGGCCGAGCGAGAAGGTCGAGGTGTTCGGCGGTCTCGGCTACGACTCGAACGCCGTCCCGGACAAGACGCTCGATCCCTCGCTGCTCGATTTTCACGACATCTCGATCGGAGCCGGCGGGCGCTTCCAGCTCACCGACTGGCTGCACCTCGCGGCGTCGTACACGCACTTCATCTACGTGCCGCGCGACACCGAGGGCAAGGCCGGCCAGGCGACCGACTACCTGACGCCCACGAAGAACTCGACGCCCTCGACGGGTCCGGACGCCGGCGGGAAGTACTCGGAGTTCCTGGGCGCGTTCAACGTGAACCTCGAGTTCTCGTACGACTTCTTCGGCAAGAAGGACGCGCCGGTGCCCGAGGCCCCGAAGCCGATCGCGCCACCGCCGCCCAAGCCGAAGCCCGTGGCTCCGCCGCCTGCGCCCGCGCCGGTCCCCGCGCCCGCCCCCACGCCCGATCCCGTGCCGGCGCCCGTGCCTGCGCCGGACGCGCCCGTACCCGGTACGGCACCCGTACCCGGTACGGCACCCGCACCCGGCACGGCACCCGCCCCGGTCCCGGCGCCCGGGCCCGGTGCGCCGCCGCCCTGATCTCAGTACCCGTGCTCCGAGAGCTGGCGGTCGTCCGGCGGTGGCTCGGACGGCATCGGCTCGTAGTCGACGCTCAGGTCCATCGGCAGCGCGTGCAGGCGACGGCCGCTGACGACGGCGAGCGCAAGATCCTGCAGCGTGTCCTCCGTCGTCGGGTCGAGGTCGTCGAACGCGATCGCGACCTCGCCCGAGTCTTCGCCGTGACGCACGACGCGTCCATCGAGCCACAGGGGGTCGGCACCGTCCACGCGCACGACCAGGCGCACGCGGCGTCCGAGGCGGACGTGGGGGCCGTAGAGGCGCGCGCCGCTCGCCGAGAGGTCGGCGAGCTCGTAGCGGTGGCAGCACCAGGGATTGACGTGCACGAGCGCGTTGCCCGCGATGCGGGCGCGCGGTGCGCGCCGTCGTTCGGCCATGCTCGGGTAGCCCATCGTTCGCCTCCTTGGACCGAGTCGACCTCTGCCAAGCCAAGCGGCGCCGTGCGCCTCGCGAACCGGGAAATGAAGCCCTAGCTCCCTCACCCATACGGGAGCCGCGCGCCGCTTCGCAAGGGGCACGTGGCGCCCGGCCGCCGATCGCGCGCGCCGGGCGGGTCGCGGGCGCGTGGGCGTGGCAAGGACGGCCGGAGCGTGCTCTCATGCCGCCTCGGAGATCCGCTCGGCGAGCGCGTCGGCGCGACCTCGCCCGCGGGCCGCGCGAGGTCGCTTGCAGTACCGTGTCAGCACGCCGAACGGCGCGACCACCATCGTCCTCGCGCGCGCCGACATCACCGCGTTCGCGGGCGACGCCGTCGTGAACGCCGCGAACGAGCGCATGCTCGGCGGCGGCGGTGTCGACGGTGCGATCCACCGCGCCGCCGGGCCCGAGCTCCGGGCGTGCTGCGAGGCCTTGCCCGAGGTGCGTCCCGGGGTGCGCTGTCCCACCGGCGAGGCGCGCATCACCCCGGGCTTCGGCCTGCGCGCGCGCTGGATCATCCACACGGTCGGCCCCGTGTACCGTGGACCCGCGAGCGCGCCGCTCCTGCGGGCCTGCCACGCGGGAGCGCTCCGCCTGTGCGGCGAGCACGGCATCCGCAGCGTCGCCTTTCCGGCGATCTCGTGCGGCGCGTACGGCTATCCGGTCGAGGAGGCAGCGCCGCTCGCACTCGAGTGCGCGGCGACGGCGGCGCCGGCGGGCCTCGACGAGGTGTGCTTCACGCTGTTCGACGCCGACACCTGGCAGGCCTTCGTCGCAGCGGCCGGGCGGCTCCTCGGTGCGCCGGGGCCCGCGTTGCGCTAGGAGTGCGCCGCTCGCCTGCCGCACCCGCGCGGCGCCCGGGCCGAAAGCGTAGCCACCCCATGCGCCGCTCCTTCGCTCTCGGCCTTGCGCTCGCTCTGACCGGGCTCGCCGCCGTCGGCTGCTCGCCCGGGGCCGACGGGCCCGGCGGCGGCGGCGCCGGCGGCGCGACGTGGTCGACCTCGAGCAGCACGACCGACGGCGGCGGCGGCACGGGCGGGCACTGCGACGATCCGGCGCTCTGCGCACTCCTCGCCGCGCTCCGCACCGACCGGGACGCCGCGCTCCAGGCGCAGAGCGACGCGGACGGCTGGCCAGCCCAGGTGGGCGGCGGTTACCTGTTCGTCTCGGCCGATCCGAGCCTCGCGCTCTGCGCGGGCGACCACGACGCCTGGGTCGGCACGCCGATGACGGTCGAGTCCGACTTCGCGTGGGTGGTCGTCGACGCGCCTGCGGGCGACGCCTACAAGCTCACCGACGGCACCACCTGGCTCGCCGACCCGTGGGCGCGCAGCTACACCTACGACCAGTACGGCGAGATGAGCCTCGTCACGCCCGCGAGCGCCCATCGCGAGCGCTTCTTCAACGTGACCGACGGCGTCGTCCTGCCGCGCACGGTGCGCGTGTGGCGCCCGGCGAGCCAGCCGACGCACGTCCTCTACGTGCACGACGGGCAGAACCTCTTCGACCCGGATGCGCCCTGGGGCGGCTGGCAGCTCGATGCCACGGCGCCCGCGGGCATGCTCGTCGTGGGCATCGACAACACCCCGGCGCGCATGGACGAGTACACGCAGGTCGAGGACGTGATCGACGGGACGCTCACGGGGGGGACGGCGCCCGCGTACGCCGACTTCGTCGAGACGACCGTGCGCGCGCTCGTCGCGAGCCACTACGGCGAGCCGCCGATCCGCGGCGTGATGGGCTCCTCGCTCGGCGGGCTCGTGAGCTTCTATCAGGCCCTGCGCCATCCCGGGTCCTACGCCTTCGCCGCCAGCCTCTCGGGCACGATGGGCTGGGGCGCCATCGGCCTCGACGGCGCCGCGCACAACCCGACGATCATCGAGTCGTACGCGGCCGCGGGCCACGGCTCGACGGCGCTCTACCTCGACTCGGGCGGCGACGGCGCGTGCTGGGCCGGCTACGCCGACGCCGACGGCGACGGCATCGACGACGACGACCCGACCGCCGGCGACAACTACTGCGAGAACGCGCAGACCCGCGACGTGCTCTACGCCGAGGGCTACCAGAGCGGCGTCGATTTCTGGTACTGGCACGAGCCCCTCGCCGAGCACAACGAGGCCGCCTGGGCGGCGCGCGTGTGGCGCCCGCTCGACATCTTCGCCGGGCTCTGAGGTCGCGAGTCGCGCCCGTCGCCCCGCGGGTCGCGCTTGTAGGGAACGGTACGCGGTGCGAGGATGCCGGGCACTGTGCCGGTAGACTCCTTCGTCCACGATCCCTCCAATTTCGAGCCTGCGGCCGAGCCGAGCGGGCTCGCGCTCGACGACGCCGAGTCGCGCTACGGCGCGCTCTACTCCGAGGCCATCGCCGCCGGGCCCCTCGGCCCCGAGAAGCGGAGCGAGCTCGCGTCGACCGCGGCGAGCCTCGGCCTCGACGCGGCGCGCGTCGCGCGCATCGAGCAGGCGCTCGCCGCGTCGCGCGAGGCCCAGAGCCGGCCCGCCGCGCTCGAGGCGCCGCGCGGTCGGGCCGCGACGCTCGCGCCCTTCGACGCCGCCGACGACCAGCGCATGGCGCTCTTGCAGGCGCGCATCACGCTGCTCGAGGAGGAGCTCGCCAAGGCGCGCGGCGAGGTGCAGTCGCTCACCGAGCAGAACGCCAAGCTCGACCAGATGCTGCACGACTTCCAGGATGCCGTGACCCGCTCCGTCAGCCCGGCGGTCGCGGCGGCGCTCGACCCGCTGCGCGTGGCGGGGCTCTCGCCCGACGTGACGCGCCCGGCCAGCGGCGACGAGCCCTCGCCCGCATCCCGGCGCGCCATCCGCCGTGGCGATCCGGCGCTCATCCACCGCGAGCTGCGCTCCACACCGCGCGACGTCGAGCTGCTCCACGCGCTCTACCGCTCGCTCGGGCGGGCCGACGACCTCGACCGGCGCTTCTGCATCGCCTCGGCGCTCGTCCACCTCGGCAAGGCGAACGACGAGGAGCGCGAGATCTGGGCGACGCACGCGCACGCCGGGCTCGTGCGCCCGAAGCGCGCCGTGAACGAGGACGAGTGGAACGAGCTGCTCCTGCATCCGGCGCAGGACCGCCTCACGGGGGCAATCCTCGCCGACGTCGCCGTGGCGGCCCTGCTCGGGCAGCTGACGGCGTTGAAGGGTCAGGGCAAGCGTCCGGCGCTCGACCCCGCCTACAAGGTCGATCCGGCCAAGACGACCTCGGACGCCGCCCGCAGCGTGGCGTGGGCCGCCGCGGTGCTCGGCCTGCGGGTGCCGCCCATCTACGTCGCACCGGGCGAGGCGTTCGCGATCGAGCTCGTGCTCGGACAGGCCCCCTCGACGCGCATCGGCACGAAGCTCTTCGGCCGCACGCCGCGCGAGCTCGCCTTCGTCGCCGGGCGACACATGTGCTGGTACCGCCGCGAGCACGTGGTCGCGAAGCTCGTGCCCGAGCGGCGCCAGCTCGAGGACCTGTTCCTCGCGGCGCTCATGCTCGGCAACCCCGGCATGCCGATCACCCAGGCGGTCAAGACGCGCATCGAGCCGGTCGCGCGCGCCATGGCGCCGCTCGTGGACAAGCCCACGCTCGAGCGGCTCGCCGGGCACTTCGCCGCCTTCGTCGAGCAGGGTGGGCGCACGAACCTGTTCCGGTGGCTCGACACGGTCGACGCCTCGGCCGCGTGCGCGGGACTGCTCTTGTCGGGCGACCTCGCGGCGGCGCACGCCATGCTCGAGCTCGAGGAGAGCGACGCCCCGGCGCCGGCCGACCCGGCTCTCGGCCCCGCGCCGCGCCTCGAGGAACGCATCGACGAGCTGCTCGTCTACATCACCGCGCACCGCTTCAGCCTGCTGCGCAAGCGCATCGGCGTCGCGGTGGTCCCGGCGCCCTGAGACCCGGCGCCGCGGCGCAACCACGGCGCGCGGTGTGACGGGGGATCGTGCGGTGCGGGCCCTTCCGCCGTATCATCGGCGCGTGGTGAGGATCGTCGCAGCGCTCGCAGGCATGCTCTTCGCCGGCTCGCTGGCAGCGGCTTGCGTGCTCGACTGGGAGCACGGCGGCGGCGGCGCGGGCGGCACCACGCAGAGCACCTCGACGAGCTCCACCACGACCTCGAGCGGCTCCGGCACCGGCGGTGGCCCGCCGTGCACGACATCGTGCGCGGCCGCCTGCTGCGATGCCGCGGTCGAGTTCTGTCTGGTCAACGGCGCGAAGATCGACTGCCAGGCCTTCCCCGACTGCGCGACGCACGACTGCGCGTGCACGACCGGGGTCACGGGCACGATGTCCTGCGCGCTCGACAGCTGCACCACGACCGAGGGCTTCGTGACCGTGCTCTGCAACTGAGCGCGACCGGCTCAGCGCGCGTCCGGCAAGAGGAACGACCGCAACAGCTCCGCCGTCTTGTCGGGTAGCTCGGTGGCGAAGTCGTGGCCGGCGCCCGGCAGCCACACGAGGCTCGCGCCGGGGATGCGCTCGGCGAGCCGGCGGCTGTTCTCCGGCGGGATGAGCCCGTCGGCGTCCCCGCACACGACGAGCGTGGGGGCGCGGACGGTCGGGAGCTCCTCCCAGCTGTCGTGGCGCGCCGCGGCGAGCGCTTGCGCGAGCACCGTGCGGCGTGGGAGCGGCTCGGCGACGTCGATCGAGACCCAGCGGGCGACGACCTCCGGGTGCCGGCGCAAGAACTCGGCACTGAGCGTGATCTCGGCCGAGCGCTGCAGGGCCTCGGGGCGCGGGCGCGTCGCGGCGTGGAGCATGCGCGCCAGGGTGCGCAGGGCCGGGCGCCGGGCGTGGCGTCCGCCCGGCGTCGAGCAGCCGAGGACGAGCCGGTCGAGCCGCTCGGGGTGCCGCAGGGCGAAGCGCTGGGCGATCATGCCCCCGAGCGACATGCCGAACAGGTGGCACCGCTCGATGTGGGCGCGGTCGAGCACGTGCGCCACGTCGTCGGCCATGGCCGCGATGTCGAGGGACAGCGGTGCCGGCGCGCTCCGCCCGATGCCGCGGTTGTCGACGAGCACCACGCGGAAGTTCGGCGCGAGGAGCGTGGGCAGCTCGAGCCAGTGCCGGAGCGAGCGGCCGAGACCGCGCAGCAAGACGAGCGCGGGCGCGCCGGCGCGACCGAGGAGCTCGTAGTGGAGGTGCCCTTGCGGATGCGGCATGGCGCGACTCTAGAAGGTCGGCGCGCCGAGGCCAACGCGCAGGAGCCATGCGCGGGCGCCATCGAAGCGACGGCTCGAGCCTCCTTCGATTCGATGGGCCTGCGGCCCAGGCCGGAGCCAGGCGCCGCGCAGGCGCCACTTTCCTCGTGTGGTCCAGGATCTGCATGGTCACTCGCGCGCGGCGGGGAGCGCCCGGCCGTGCCCCGCGCGGGGAATGCAGGAAGGGGCCGCCGTTGAAGACTGCCATGCTGGTGTCGTGGGTGATGAGTGGGCTCGCGGTCGGGTGCGCCGCCGACGAGGTCGCGGTGCCGGAGCCGCCGCCACTCGAGGCGACCGCGATTCGCGGGTGGGTGATGGACGTTCACCGCGACCCCATCGCGGGTGTCAGCGTGACGAGCTCGCTCGGCCCAACGACGACCGATGCCAGCGGGCGCTTCGAGCTCGCTGGCGCGATGAGCGCCGAGGTTCTCGTCACCTTCGTCAAGGAAGGCTACGTGCGCAGGGTCGACAAGACGCGCCTCGTGGCCGGCCAGATCACGGCGCGCCATGCCGTGCTCGTGGCCGAAGACGCGGCCCTACCCCTCGACGCCTCCGTCGGCGGAACGGTGGTCGGGGCACGGGGAGCGGCGCTCGGCGTGCCGCCGCATGCCTTTGCCGACGGCAACGGTGTCGTCGTGACGGGCCTCGTCGACGTCCACCTGACGCCCATCGACCCCTCGCTTGCGGAGGGCATGGCCGTGGGGGGCACCATGCAGGGCAAGGACACCGGCGGCGGTGCGACCATGCTGGAGAGCTTCGGCATGCTGGACGTCACGGTGCGGCGTGGCGGCGAGGAGCTCCGCCTCGCGGGCGGCAAGACGCTCGACATCGCCATCGCAGTGCCGGACGCGGTGGCGACGGCGCAGAGCACGACGGGGCTCTGGGCCTATGACGAAGCGAGCGCGCTGTGGGTCGAGGAGGGCACCATGAGCCACGACGGCGTGGCCGGTACCTACCGTGCGACCATCGGTCATCTGTCCTTCTGGAACGCCGACCGGGCGGTAGAGCGCAGCTGCGTCTGCGGCCGTGTGGTCGACGGCGCCGGTGCGCCGCTCTCGGGTGTGCTGATGGCCCTGCAGGGCGTCGACTATCTCGGCGTGACCGCCGAGCTCAGCGAGGCGCCAGACGGGAGGTTCTGCGCGGTCGTGCGCCGCGACTCGCAGGTGAGCATTGGCCCCTATCCCTTCGCCCTCGGGGGTGTCGCGCGCACCGTGGCGACCGGCGCGGTCGACAGCGAGATCCCGCCCCAGAACGGCGGGGTGGCCTGTGTCGACGTCGGGGCGTGGGTGATCGATCCAGGTGTCTACTTTCCGCCGGGGTCGGGTGCGAACGCGAGCGGCTGCGACTTCGCGAACAGCGCGCTTGCGGGCAGCTGCGTCGAACCGCTGTCGCAGCTCGACGTGTGCTGGCAGCCCGAGGGCACCTGCAGCGTCGAGGCCGGCGAGAGCGGCTTCGTCATCGTCTACGAGAACGGCGCGAAGCTCGTGGGCACGTCGATCGGCCCCGACGGACTGAGCGGCGACTATCTCGGCCCGGACGGCACGCTCTGCGGCTCCTTCGCCATCTCGGCGGACGGCGCCATCACGCTGACCCTCGCAGGCGGTGAGTCGTGGGTGATCGCGCACGATCAACAGACCGGGGCCACGACCTACACCTGCCCGGATGGGACGCTCGTCGTGGTCAGCGCAGCCGAGGGTGCCGCCGTCGCCGCGTGCTACCAGACGGACGCGCAGCAGTGCGCGGTCTCCGGCAACGGTGGTTATGGCCAGCCCTGTCTGGGCAGCGCCTGCGACCCGGGCCTCGTGTGCTGCGCCCTCGGCCAGGGCATGGAGCTGTGCCTCGATGAGCCGACCTGCGATGCGGCGACTCCGCCATGAGCCGCGCAGGCGACTCGCAGGCGCCGGGGTGCGGCCTCCGTGGCGCAGCCTGGTGCGGCGCGCTGCTCACCGTGCTCCGCCGCGGGCCGGGGGCCGATCAGGCAGGCGCGGGGCGGCGCCCGCCGCGAGGCGCACCGGCCGCGTCGGCCGGCCGAAGTACCACAGGTCGAAGAGCACGAAGGCGAGCGCGAAGAGCGCGAAGAGAAAGCTCCAGTCGCTCCGCCCCTCGCCCTGCTCGGCGTGGGTCGTGACGGATGCGCCGTCCGTGGTCGGCCCGTCCGCGCGGGCGCGCAGATCGCTCTCGGCCGCCGAGGCGAGGTTGACGGGCACGACGAGCGAGCCCGGTGTCGGTGCCTGCCAGTCGAGGCGAAAGAGCCCGACGCGGTCGACCTCGGGCACGATGCACAGGCCGTCGCGCGCCCGGAGCGTGCGGCGCTCGCGTGGCTCGTCGTGCACCGTCGCCGCCAGCGGCGCAGCCGGGGGCAGCTCGAGCTCGACCTCCGCGACGCCCCGCGGCACGAACGCGCGCAGCGGCTCGCCCACGACGGCCGGGGCCGCGAGGCCGCTCGCGCGGTGGAGCCGCGCCTGCTCGAGCAGATTGCGCACGAAGAGCACGAAGGAGGCACGCAGCGGCCAGTTGCTGTCGCCCACGTCGAAGCCGACCACGGTCACGGTGCGCGCGCTCGTGGACGCATCCACGACGAGCGCGCCGCGGTCGCTGCGCACGAGCGCCTGGCGCGGGCTCTCGGGCACGACCGGCCGCGCGCTCGCGACGAGCACGCCGTCGAGCCCGACGAAGCGCAGGCGCGCGTCCGCATGGTCCCAGTCGGTGATGCGCGGCGCCTCGACCGCGGCCCCGACCTCGGTGCCGTGGCAGCGGCCGGTCGGGGGGTGCACGAGCAACAGGTCGCCGCCGGGCGCGGCGCGGCAGCTGCCTTCGAGCACGACGAAGGCCCCGTGGGGCACGGGGGCGCTCGCGAGCTCGGCGACCGGCACCCGCGAAAGCTCGACCAGCGGGTCGGCACCGAGCGCGCGCACGAGCCAGGGCGAGGGAGCGTCGTTCGCGGCGGCCACGACGACCGGCAGGCGCCGCCCTTCGGGCACCCGCCCGAAGGCCACGTCGTCGACCGGCATGGCGTCGTGCGGCGACAGGTCGAAGACGAGCCCGCGGCCGTGGTCCGCCGGCGTCGGGTGAAAGCCGAGCAGCACCGGCTGCCGCGCGCCCGGCGCGAGGACGACGCTGCGCGAAGCGAGCACGTCGGAGGCGTTGTCCTCGCGCATCGTGACGTAGAGCTCGCGCGCCGTCGCGCCGTAATTGGCGACCATGAGAAAGGCCTGCACCTCCTCGCGGCCCGCGGGCGCGTCGAGGCGGCTCTGCACGTCCACGCGCACGATGGCGGCGTTGTCGAGGGGAGCGCCGACCAGGCTCACGAGCAGGGGCACCGCGCTCGCGCCGAAGCTGGTGGGTCGCGCGAGCGCACCGTCGGTGACGACCACGAGCGAGCGCCGCCCGCCGAGCTCCGCGAGCCGGCTCGCGGCGAGGCCGACGGCGGCCTCGAGCTCGCCCTCCGCCGCCTCGGCGGCGAG
>JACRDA010000290.1 GCA_016212965.1 Myxococcales bacterium | reverse complement strand
GGCGGGCGCCGCCTCGGCGGGCGCTGGCTCGCCCCGCGCGGCCTCGGCGGGCGCGGGCTCACCGGGCGCCTCGGCGGGCGCCGCCGGGCCTCCCGCCGCAGGGTCGCGCGCGGGCGGGTCGTCGGCCGATCCTTCCGCTCGCTCCTCGGTGCCTTGCGCCATGGTCACGCCGTATGCAATGTCCCGCGATTCAGCGGGATTCCCGGCGAGCCCGGGGCGAGGGCTTCAGCCACGCGGTGACTGCGACACCGCCTCGCTGGCGCCGCTCGCGAGATCGATGGCCCAGAAGGGGCCCTCCTCGTCGGGGCGCCCACCCGGCGGGCCGTCGCCGAGCTCGATGCGTCCGCCACCGACCGCCCGCACGTAGATGCGGTAGCCCACGGCGTCGTAGCCGAGCATGCAGGTGACGCGCTGCACCCGCGGATCGTCCACGTTGAGCTCCTCGCCGTCCTTGGCCTGGCTCGCGTAGAGCACGGTCACGTCTGGTCGGGTGCACGCGCCGAGCTCGTGCCAGGCGTCGAAGGTCGTCTTCTGGTCGAGCACCGTGAGGAGCTTGCCCTGGCGTGCGCGGCCGACCTGGTAGGTGAACACCTCGGCGGCATGGCGCTTCTTCGAGGGCCCCATGTGCTGGAAGCGCATGGTGAGGATGCCGAGCGCGACGGCGAGCTTCACGGTGGGAGCGGCGAGGTTCGTGTCGTCCGGCTCCTTGAAGCGGTGCAGCCGCACGCCCTGGGGCAGCACCGCCTGCAGCCGGTCCTGCAGGAACGTGTTCATGCCGAGCCTGCCGCCGAGCAGAACGCGCAGACCGCTGTAGGGGTCGTTGCCCTTCGTGCCCTTGGCGAGATCGGCGGAGTTGCGCGCGATGGCCTCCTTGATCTCGACGGCCAGCTCCGACAGCTGCCCGCGCAGCCACTCCGACAGGGCGGCGCGGTCCACCATGATGCGCACGTCGCGCACGCGACCGTCGCGCGCGAAGAGCTGCACGAGGTCGGGCACGGGCTGGGGCCGCGCCGACTCGAGGATCGAGCGCACGGCGTCCTTCAGAAGCCGCACGTTGATCTGGGCCTCGAGGCTCGTGTTGAGGCGGTCCTCCGCGCCCTCGACGAGGTCCTCGCCCCGCGGCGGCTCGAACACGATGTCGTTGTGTCGCATCGAGGTGAGGCTCGCCGCGAACACCTTGTACGCCACGCGGTGCAGCAGGCGCTCGCCACCGTAGGGCAGCACGCTCGGGTCGCCGTGCTCCACCACGCGCTCGAGCCCGCCCGCGATCTCGTCGGCCGTGCCCTCGCGGTAGCGCCCGCACATCACGCTCGTCTCGGTCGCACCCGCGTCGATCGCCACGTAGGGCACCGGATCGCCCTTCGGCACGACGCCGAACACGCGGAACGCGTAGGCGGCGAACGACAGCACGTTCGGACCGGCGTCGACGACCTGCAGGAAGTCGAGGTCGTCGTACGCGACCATGCCGGCCGGCAGGCTGCGCACGATGCCCCGGCGCACCTGCGCGAGCACCTGGTGGCGTCGCTCCGGGGGCCAGCCCGTGGGCATGCCGACCGCGTAGCGCAGGTAGATGCCGCGCTCGCGGGCGTTGACGTGCAGGCCCACGTAGTAGGCGTAGAGCTCGATGGGGTCGAAGGGGTCCTCCGGCCCGATGCCCTCCTCGTCGAACACCGGCGGCGCCGGTCGATCGAGGCGCATGGTGACGTCGATGTCGCTGCGCCCCGCGATGCGCACCTCGTCACCGCGCTCGAGCCGCTCGGGCAGCACACCGAGCTCGGCGACCATGGCCTTGGCGCGCAGCGCGCGCTCCTTGCCTTGCACCTGTAACCGCGCCCGGGCCGCGTGCCCCACGAGCACGTCGCCCCACGGCGTCAGCGGCAGGATCACGCGGTCGCGCCAGGCCTTCAGCACGCGCTGCAGGTTGCCGAAGTACACCTCGCTCGGATTCTCGTAGTCGCGCGCGAGCTGCGGGGCCGAGACCGCACCGAGGCGGATGAACTCGTGGCGATCGGCCGAGCCGATCGCGATGACGGTGCCCGTGGCACCGATGTCGAGGGCCACCCAGCCGTCGCGCACGTCACCGTGCGGGTCGCGGCGCACCACCTCGGGCGGCACGACCTCCTTCTCGGCGCGGCCGGTGCGGCGGTACAAGCCGGCGACCTTGCCCTGGCGCAGGATCGCGATCGCCTTGGTACCGACGAAGCGCGCGCCCTGCCAGTGGCCGTAGCCGGGGTCGATGAGCTGCTCGCCCGGAATCTTCGGCAGGCCCGCCACGATCTCCGGAAAGTGGTCGGCCATCATGTCGGCGCCGGGCTCGGCGTCGAAGCGCTCCACGCGGATGGGCGGGCTGTAGTAGTCCTGCGGCCCGTTGCCGTAGATGCGCGGCGTCGAGGTGATGAGGTCGAGGTAGCCGATCGGGCAGGTATTCTCCTCGATCAGGTACTCTTGGAAGGTGCGCTGGTGCCCGACCAGGTTCTCCATCTGCGGGGCGACGCGCGGGGCGGCCGAGGTGAGCTCGGTCCCGAAGTACAGGAATTTGGTCGGCACCTCACCGGTGTAAGCGGCGACCCGGACCTCGTTGAAGCGCTTGCCGTGGGGCAGCGGTGGCAACGGGACGCTGTAGTCCGTCACCAGGATGGTCTCCCAAGTCTGACCGAGGAGCTGGGACTCCCAGAAGACGACCAGCGTCGGGAAGGCACGCCCCTCCAGCGACACGAGCGTCTCGGCCTCTTGGACCAAGGCAGGATCTATCGACAGCCCGTAGAGAGACATCGGTAAGCGGTCGTGCGCGGCGTGGGGCTAGCGTTTGAACGCGACCCGCCGTACCGGGCCGCAACCGGGTCGCATCGTAGCAACTCGCCACGACTTTTCGCAACTGCACGGCGATCGGCCGTCCGCGAATCCGTGACGGGCGTCGCGGGCCCGCAAGGCCTCGCCGCCGCGGCCGGCCCCGACCCGGCGTGTCGAGCGGGCGCCCGTCACGCGCCGTCGCCCGCGGGCTCGGCGGGCATCTGGCTCGTGCGCCGGATCCACAGCACGAGGGCGATCGCCATGCCGACGGCCGCCGGGATCACGTAGAAGAGCTCGGGGCCGCCCTCGGGTGGGTCGCTCTGCGACGGGCCGACGAGCAGGTAGGCGTCGAGCCAGCGGCCGGCCAGCACGACGAGGGCTGCGGTGAAGAGCGCCCCGCGGTGCAACTTGGTGCGCACCGGCAAGAGCGCGAGCCACGGCGCCGCGAAGGTCACGATCGGGTTCGCCCAGAACAGCCCCGCCCACGGCCCGAACATGCGGTAGCGGTAGTAGGCAGCCTCCTCGGGGATGTTGGCGTACCAGATCAGCATGAACTGGCAGAACCACAGGTAGGCCCAGAACATCGAGAACGCGAACAGGTACTTGCCGAGGTCGTGCCGCGTCGACTCGTCGGGGTCCGAGGTGAGGAGCGTGAAGACGATGGTCGCGGCCACCCCGCCCTGGAGCGCGGCGCCGAGGTTGTACCAGGAGTACATCGTCGTCGCCCACTTGGGCTCGAGCGACATGACCCAGTCCCAGATCGCGATCATGGTCGCGAAGCCGGCGAGCAGGATGAAGAGCACGCCGACACGGGCGCGCTTGTGGACGTCGCGCTGCTTCAGCGTGCGCTCGAGCATCGTGGAGCACACGAGGAGAACGGCCACCACGCCAGCGGCCCGAGCCACGAAGGCGAGCGGGTTGAGCCACGCCGCCTTGGCCATGACGAGCGGCTCGCCGGGGTCCGTGAGCCAGGGGTAGAGCACGCGCGGCGCGTCCGCGCCCGGCTTGGCGGTCGCGATCGCCACCGCGATGACCACCGCGACGCCGAAGACTGGCACGATGAGCCCGCGCCCGACGGCGATGGTCGAGCCCTCCACCGGGCGCCACCAGCGCGCGCCGCCGACGCAGTTCACCGCGGCGAAGAACATCGCGCCCATGCACACGAGCAGGCCCCAGAACCCGGCCGTGAGCAGGCCGGCCGACCCCTGCCGGGCGTCGAGCAGGAGCGGCACCGCGCAGAGCGCCACCGCGACGAGCGCGAGCAGCCACTCGCGCTCGGGCGCCAGCTGCCAGGTGCGGCGCGCGCGCGGCGCTCGGGTGGCCGCCGCCCCCGCGGCTCCGTGTCCCTCGTGGGACGGATGGGCGACGTGCGACGACGCGCTCATGGTGCCTCCTTGATTGCGGACGGTGCGGCGCTCGGGCTCGGCGACGCGCTCGGCGTGGCTGCGCTCGGCGCGCCGCTCGTCGCCGGGGCGGCGCTCGCCGCGGGCGCTGCCGCAGCCTGGAGCCTGCGGACGTACTGCACGAGCCGCCACCGGTCGACCGGTGCTATCTGTGCGGCATACCCGGGCATCTTGCGGCCCTCCCAGCCCTGGCCGCCGAGCGTGATGACCTGGAAGAGCCGGCCGTCGGGGTAGTCGGCGGCGGGCTTGCCGAGCAGCGGCCAGCCCTTGAACTGCGGGATGTTGCCGTCGCCCTGCCCTGCCGGCCCGTGGCACACGGCGCAGAAGGTGCCGTAGAGCTTCTCGCCGCGCAGGAGTGCCGCCGGGCTCGCGGCGACCGGGCTCACGAGTTCGCGGCCGGCCTTTTCGGCGCCGGCCTGGCCCGGAGCGACGTGCGTCGGGGCAGCTCCGTAGGGCACGGCCCCCGCGGGCGGCCGCAGCATCTCACCCGTCACGGGGTTCTTCTCGAAGGCCTCGTACGGCACCGCCCGCACCATGCCCGGTGCGAACACGTAGCCCGGTTCGTCCGGCCCCGCCTTGCAGGCGGAGGCGCCGAGCGCTCCTGCGCCGAGGAGCACCGCGATCGCGAGTCTCATGCCTTGGCCCTCCCGCCGACCACGGTGCGCAAGGCGCCGAGCTCTGCGCACAGGGTCGCGAACGCCCGGGGCTCGAACGCGCCGTCGGCCTCGTCCACGACCACGACGAAGTGGTCGTCGGTGATGCGCGGGTCCCAGACGCTCGGCCCCTTGACCTTCTTGCCCGGCGCCAGGCCTGACCGCCCCAGCAGGCCGAAGAAGGTCGCGAAGCCCGCCAGGAGCACGGTCAGCTCGAAGGTGACCGGGATGATGGCCGGCAAGGCGAAGTTGTCCTTGCCGCCCACGTTGATCGGAAAATCCCGGCCGTGGGTGTAGAGCTGCAAGGCGACGGCGATCGACAGGCCGGTGACGCCGCCGACGAAGGTGGCGAAGCCGAGGCGGCTCGGACGAAGCCCGAGCGCCTGGCTCATGCCCGGCACCGGGAACGGCGAGTAGACGTCCACGATCGTGTAGCCCTGCCCCTTCAAGGCCCGCACGGCCCCGAGCGCCCGCTCCGGGTCATCGAACACGAGCGCGTGCGTGTGCTCGCGCGCCGTGTCGTCCACGCGCTCAGCCATGGTGAGCCTCCTCGCGTTGCTCGAAGAGCGTGTGCTTCACCTCGTGGAACGCCACCACCGGCGCGCCGCGCACGAACAGGAGGAACAGGGTGAAGAACAGCCCGAAGCTGCCGATCAGGATGCCGACCTCGGTGATCGTGGGTGCGTACTGCGTCCAGGAAGACGGCAGGAAGTCACGGTGCAGCGAGGTGACGATGATGTTGAAGCGCTCGAACCACATGCCCACGTTGATGAGGATCGCCGCGACGAACAACACCGTGACCGAGCGCCGCGCCCTCTTCCACCAGAAGATCTGCGGCACGAGCACGTTGCAGCCCACCATCGTCCAGTAGGCCCACGCGTAGGGCCCGAAGGCGCGGTTCCAGAAGGTGAAGCGCTCGTAGGGGTTGCCGCCGTAGTAGGCGACGAAGAGCTCGGTCGCGTACGCGGCGCCCACGATGGACCCCGTCGTGAGCAGCACCTTGGCCATGTTCTCGAAGTGCTTCAGGGTGAAGAAGCGCTCGAGCTTCAGCACCTTGCGGCTGATGAGCAGGAGCGTGATCACCATCGCGAAGCCGCTGAACACGGCGCCGGCGACGAAGTACGGGGGGAAGATGGTCGCGTGCCAGCCCGGGATGACCGAGGTCGCGAAGTCGAAGGACACGACCGTGTGCACGGACAGCACGAGCGGCGTCGCGAGGCCGGCGAGCAGGATGCAGGCCTTCTCGTAGCGCTGCCAGGTGCTCATCGAGCCGTTCCAGCCGAGGGCGAGGAACTCGTAGATCTTCTTCTGCCAGCCGCTGGCGCGGTCGCGCATCGTCGCGAAATCGGGGATGAGCCCGACGTACCAGAACAGGAGCGAGATGGTGAGGTAGGTCGAGATCGCGAAGATGTCCCAGAGCAGCGGCGAGCGGAAGTTCACCCACAAGGGGCCGCGGCTGTTCGGGTACGGGAACATGAAGAACCCGAGCCACGGCCGCCCCATGTGGATGATCGGGAAGATGCCGGCGCAGCACACCGCGAAGATCGTCATGCCCTCGGCCGCGCGCGCGATCGAGGTACGCCACTTCTGCCGGAACAAGAGCAGGATGGCGCTGATGAGCGTCCCGGCGTGGCCGATGCCGACCCAGAACACGAAGTTCGTGATGTCGAAGCCCCAGCCGACCGTGCGGTTCAGCCCCCACAGGCCGATGCCCGTGCCGATCGTGCGCCACACCATCACGACGCCGATGATGAGCGCGCCGACGGCCGCCAGGAACGAGATCCACCACAGGCCGCCGGGCTTGCGCTCGAGCGGCGCGGCGATCTCCTTCGTGATCTTCGAGTAGGGCGGATCGCCGAGCACGAGCGGCTCGTCCGCGGTACGCGCGGCGTCGACGGTGCCGAGGTCGGCCTCCGCGCCGGCCGCCGACGCCGTGGGCGCGGCGCCGACCGGGTCGCCCGTGGCCTCCCCCGCGGTGCTGGGAGCGTCGAGATCCAACGCTGCGGTGCTCATGTTCCCTCCTCTGCACCGCGCCGAACGCGGGCCAGATACGTGACGGCGGGCCGCACGCCGAGCTCACCGAGCGTCTGGAAGGCGCGGCCGCGCTCCCGCTCCGCGGCGATGCCGTCCACCTCGTTCTTCGCGTCGCCGAAGCGGATGGCGCGCGCCGGACAGCTCTGCTGGCAGGCCGTCTCGGGCACGATGCGCTCGCCGGTGCGCTTGGTCTCGATGCGCGCGCCCTGGATGCGCTGGACGCAGAAGTTGCACTTCTCCATCACGCCGCGGTCGCGCACGACGACGTCCGGGTTCAGCACCAGCCGCTCGACCTCGTCCGTCGGCTTGAAGTCGAACCAGTTGAAGCGCCGCACCTTGTAGGGGCAGTTGTTCGCGCAGTAGCGCGTGCCGACGCAGCGGTTGTAGACCTGCTGGTTGATGCCGTCGTGGCTGTGGGTCGTGGCGGCCACCGGGCAGACCATCTCGCACGGCGCGTTGCCGCACTGGTGGCACATCATCGGCTGGAACAGCACGTTCGGGTTCGCGTCGTCGCCCAGGCCGGGACGCGCCGCCTCGCCGTGGCCCGCATGAGCGTCGGCGCGCGGCTGGAAGTAGCGGTCGATGCGCAGCCAGAACATGTCGTGCCGGCGCTCGATCTCGGCGGGACCGACCACCGGTACGTTGTTCTCCGCCTGGCAGGCGATGACGCACGCGCTGCAGCCCGTGCAGGCGTCGAGGTCGATCACCATGTGCCAGTCGGGGTCGTACTCGCGGTCGCGGAGCAGCGTGTAGTGCTCTTCGTGCTCGCCGATGACCTCGTGGTCGTCGCGCACCTGGTGGATGATCTCGCGCCCGTGGGCGTGGAGCTCGGTCTGGATGAGCGGGACGAGCGCCTTGCGACCGAGCTTGCGGAGCTCCGCCGCGAGGCCCGAGGTCTGCACGGCCCCGTCGGCCAGCGCCGCGAGCAGGAAGGCGTTCGATCGCGTGGCTGCCGGCTCGTCGTCGGGTCGCGGGCTACGCGCGCCGTCGACGAGGCCGTAGCCCACCGGCACTCCGACCACGGCGGGGTGCTGCCCGGGCAGCACGCGCGCCACGAGCTCGACCGTGCGATCGCCGACCGCGACCTCGACGGCGTCGCCGGTCGCGATGCCGAGCTCCTTCGCGCGCGCGGGCGCGATGCGCGCCGTCGCGACCCAGCTCGCGCGCGTGAGCGGATCGGGTAGCTCGCGCAGCCACGGGTTGAAGGTGGGCTTGCCGTCCCGCAGGCCGACCTCCTCGCAGAGCTCGAGCTCGAGGGCACCCCCCGCGGGCTTCTGCGGCATGGGCCACGCCGCCGGCGGCTGCGCGGCGCGCCCCGCCTCGCCCGTCGCCGCGTCGGCGTCGAAGCGCGCGATCGCCGCCGCGGCGAGCGCCGTGTCGACGCCGCCCTCGGCGAGCGCCTGCTCGAACGCGAGCTCGAACGGCGCGACGCCCCCGGCGAGGACCCGCGCCTGCCAGGCGGCGCGCACGAACTTCTGGTAGTCGCCGTCCTTGCCGGCCCAGGCGAGCAGCGCCCCGGCGCGGTCGCGGGTGTCGAACAGCGGCACGATGGTCGGCTGGCACAGCGTGAGCACGTCGGCGCGCGGAGCCGCGTCGCCCCAGCGCTCGAGGCCGTGATGCGCGGCGGCCACCACCTTGCACGCCCGGGCCGTGGCGGTGGGCCGCTCCCCGAGCATCACCGACAGCGGCACGGCGCCGATGAGCTCGGCCAGCGCCTCGCCGCCGGGGAGGTCCTCGACGGGATTCTGACCGACGACGAACAGGGCGCCGACCTTCTTGCCGCGGAGATCCTGCACGAGCTCGGCGAGCGCCCGCGCCCGGCCGCGGCGCACCCGCGAGCCCGCCGCCACGTCGAGGGTCGCACCCTCGGCGCCGAGCAGGCGGTTCAGGAGCGCCACCGTGAGCTGCTCGGCGACGTCGCTCGCGCCGGACAAGACGAGCGCGTGCCCGCGCCGCGCCACGAGCGCCGCGCCGAACGCCTGCGCCTGCGCCGCGAGCTCCGCCGGCAGCGGCGCGACGCGCGCGCGCCCCAGCCACTGCTCGGCGAGGTCGACGAAGGGACCGCTCGCGCCGGCGAGCGCCGCCCGCAGGAGCGCGAGCGCGAAGGCCGTGCGCTCGCTGGCGGTCGCGAGCAGGCGCTCGTCCGAGGCCGCGCCGGTCAGCGTGAGCGAGCCCTCCACCTGCACGTGCCGGAAGTCACGCTCCGCCCGCGCGCGGCGCCGCGCCGCGTAGGCGGCGGTGAACGCGACCGGGTCGCGCCCCGTGCCGAGCGGGTCGGCGCCGAGCACCACGAGCAGATCGCAGGCGGCGAGCACCGGGTCCGGGAGCACGGCCTTGCCGTCGATGAGCTCGTAGGCGTCGAGCAGCGCGGCCGCGCCGTCGACGCCGGCGTCGTACTCGACGAGCTTGCCGCCGCGCGCCGCGAGGAACTGCTGCACCGCCAGGCGCTCGCTCGGGCTCACCAGCGTCGGGGCGAGCACGTAGACCGCGCCCTTGCCGCTCGCGAGGCCGCTCGCGACGAGTGCGTCGACCTCCTGCCAGCTCGCGTCCTTGCCCGCGATCTGCGGGCCCCGGTAGCGCCGCGCGTCGTAGAGCGCGCGCACGTCGCCCTGCGCGACCGCGCACAGGCCGCCGCCCGAGATCGGGTGGTCCGGCTTGCCCTCGAGCTTGATCGGGCGGGCATCGCGCACCGTGACGAGCGTGCCGCACGCCGCCGAGCACGCCGTGCACGTGCTGGCGTAGCGCACGCTGCGGCCCGGCAGGATGCCCTCGACGGCCTGCACCCACGGGACGGCCGTGCCGGGCGCCACCTGCTCGCAGGCCGCAAGGCCGACCGCTCCGCCGGCGCCGAGGGCCTGCAAGAGCGAGCGGCGCCCGAGCTTCAGCAAACGCTCGCCGCGCTCTGCGCCGGGGCGCGCGTCCGCGTCCGGAGCCCCGTCGGGCAGCGTGCGCGTGACGAGCCGCGAGTCGACGTCCATGTAGGGGCCTCTTGGCTGCCGATTCATCGCCGTGACCTTGTCTTCTGTCCCGCTATCGTGCGTTGCGTCGTGCCCCGCGCGGTCGTCAGTGGTGGCAGACCGCGCAGTCGGTGAGAGCTCCGCCGCGCATCTCGAGCGGCGTGCTCGTGGTGTCGCCGAGGAACTCGGCGGGCGCGGTGCGGTGGCAGTCGAGGCAGAAGCCCATCGTGAGCGACGCCCACTGGCTCACCACCGTCATCTCCGCGACCGGCCCGTGACAGCGCTCGCACGGGACGGCCGCCGTGACGTGCGGCTCGTGGCTGAAGTAGACGTGGTCGGGCACGCGGTGGACGCGCACCCACTCGATGGGCTTGTTCGTCTCGACGGCCTGGCGGATCTTGGCCACCTCCGGGCTGTCGGTGCGCACCTGGGTGTGGCAGTTCATGCACACGCTCGGCGACGGGATGCCCGCGTGCCGGCTCTGCTCGGCGCCGTAGTGGCAGTACTGGCACGGGATCTTCGTCGCACCGGCGTGCAGCGCGTGCGAGAACGGGATGGGCTGGGTGGGCTCGTAGTACTGGTTGGTGGGCTCGCAGCCCGCGCAGCCGCCGAGCGACGCCACGAGCACACCACCGCCCAGAACGAGCGTCACCACTGCCGTCAGCCAACCATGCTTGGGTCGCATGCCGCGTGTCTCCTCGCGTGGCGCCCGCGTGGCGAGCGCCGCCTCCATTGCTCCTCCCGCGGGCCTCAGTCGTGCGCCTGCGGCTCCCGGCGCGCGCGGTTCCAGATGACCTGCTGCGGCGGGCGCCACAGGTAGGGCAGCGGTGCCACGAAGGCGTGCACCAGGCGCGTGAAGCTGAACACGCCGATGAGCAGGAACGCCGAGATGACGTGCAGCTGCGCGGGCAGCTTCATGTCCACCATGAGCTGCACGTCGGGGTTCAGCTTGAACACCGACCACAGGTACGGCACGAGCGTGTGCGTGTACCAGGCGCTGCCCCAGCGCATGGCGAGGGCCACCCACAGGCCGGTGCCGATGGCCATGAGCAGCGTGAGGTACACGAGCACGTCCATCACGGTGGTGTTGGCGCGCAAGCGCGCCGAGCCGACGCGCCGCACGATGAGGGCCGTGAGGCCCACGAGGGCGAGGAAGGCGGCGATCATCGCCGCCGTCTCGAGGATGAGCAGCCGTACCGGCATGCCGTTCCAGGCCATGACCGCACGCGGGAACATGAAGCCCACGAGGTGTCCGGCGAAGAGCGTCAGGATGCCGATGTGGAAGGGCACCGAGCCCCAGAACAGCTGCTTCGACTCCAGGAACTGCGTCGAGAGACTCGAGAAGGTGAACGGCATCTTCAGATACCGCACCACCGAGACGCAGAAGAAGGACCCGATCGCGAGGTACGGCAGGACGCCGTAGAGCATCAAGTTCAACATGCGAGGACCTCCAGTCGCTTCCTCGGCACCACCACGGTCTCGCTCGTCGCGGGCACGTTGCGCGCGAGCACCGGCCCGAGCGCGCGCAGGATGTCGGCCCAGGGCGCGTTCGAGCTCTCGAGCGGCGCGACCATCGCCGAGAGCGCAGGAACGAGCAGCGAGTGTACGAGCAGGCCGCGATCCACCTCGTCCGCGAGCCGCCCGAGCAGCGTGAGCAGCGTCGGCAGGTAGTCGGGCAGCTCGCCCCCGGCGGCGAGGCCGTGGCGCGCGAGCTCGCCGTTGAGCTCGGCCATGACCGCGCCGCGATCGTAGTTCTCGCCGAACAGGTGATGGGTCACGTTCAGCGTGCACACCGGCTTGAGATCGAAGAGCCAGGTGTAGCGCTCCTCGGCCACCTCGATGGACCCGCTCGCCAGGCCCCGCGCGAGCCGGTCGAGCGCCGTGACGAGCGGCGCGTCCGCCGCCGGCCACGCCGCGGCCACGGCTCGCGCGGTCGCGGCGGTCGTCTCGTCCGGGTAGTCGAGGCAGCGGCCGAGGGCGGCCCACAGGGCGGGGTCCCGCACCGTGCCCGCGTCCTCGGCCGGCCCGCGGCGGGTGTCGTCACCCACTTGGCTCACGTCGCTCTTCATCGCGCTTCCCCTGGTGGTGCCCATCACGGCCCCCGCTGCGGCCCCTCGCGGAACCCGATGCCCGTCGACCCCTTGGCCGCGAGCGTGTCGTCGTCGAGCAGCTCGATCGCTTCCTCGCGGTGCATGGGCGGGATGACGAAGCGCTCCTCGAAGGCCGCGATCGCCGTCAGCCGGTGGATGGCGTCGGCCTGCTCCATGTCACAGTCGGCCTCCGTGAGGAGCGCCTGCGCCTGCTCGGGCGTGATGTCGCAGGCCTGCAGGGCGCGGCGGTGATGGCGCACGGCGAGCTGCTTGCGCAGGGCGTAGCGCACCGGCGCCTCATTGCCCGCGCCGAAGAGCTTCGCCATGTACTTGAGCGGCAAGCGCGCCTGGTCGATGCTGCCGAGGAAGCCCTCGACCGAGGTGTCGTAGCCGTAGTCGCCCACCTTGGCCTGCACCGGCAGCATCGGGGGCACGTAGAAGAGCATCGGCAGGGTGCGGTGCTCGGCGTGGAGCGGCAGCGCGAGCTTCCACTCCATCACGAACTTGTAGACCGGCGAGCGCTGCGCCGCCGAGATGACGTCGTCGCCGATGCCCCGCTCCTTGGCCGCCGCGATGACCTCGGGGTCGAAGGGGTCGAGGATCATGCGCCGCTGCGCCTCGACCAGCTCCGAGTCCGGCACGTTGACCGCGTCGAGGATCTTGTCGGCGTCGTAGAACAGCACGCCGAGGTAGCGGATGCGGCCTACGCACGAGTGGAAGCACGCCGGCGCCTGCCCGCTCTCCAGGCGCGGGTAGCACAGGATGCACTTCTCGCTCTTGCCGGTGGACCAGTTGAAGTACGTCTTCTTGTAGGGGCAGGCCGACACGCAGAAGCGCCACGCGCGGCAGCGCTCCTGGTTCAGGAGCACGATGCCGTCCTCGCCGCGCTTGTAGAGCGCGCCCGAGGGACAGGCCGCCACACACGACGGGTTCGCGCAGTGATTGCAGATGCGCGGCACGTAGAACATGACGAGCTTCTCGACGTCGAACATCTGCTGCCGCTCCTCGGGCGTGAGCGCCTCGAGGTTCGGGTCGTTGGCCGCGTACACGGGCGAGCCACCGAGGTCGTCGTCCCAGTTCGGCCCGGCCTCGATGTTCATCGGCTTGCCGGTGATCATCGAGATCGGCTTGGCGACCGGCTGATCGGCGCCCTCGGCGGCCGTGAACAGCTCCTCGTAGGTGTAGGTGAAGGGCTCGTAGTAGTCGTCGATGGTGGGCAGAGCCGGGTTGTGGAAGACCGTGACCGCGCCGCGCACCTTGTCGAGCGCGCGCAGCTTCACGAGCTTGCCGTCGCGCTCCCAGCCGCCCTTGTACTGCTGCTGGTCTTCCCAGCGCGTCGGATAGCCCGTGCCGGGCTTCGTCTCGACGTTGTTCCACCACATGTACTCGGCGCCCTTGCGGTCGGTCCACACGTTCTTGCAGGCGATGCTGCAGGTGTGGCAACCGATGCACTTGTCGAGGTGGAACACCATCGCGACTTGCGAGCGGACGTCCATGTCTTTCTCCTATGCCCGTACGAGACAGTGGCTGGCGGCGGCGCTTGCCGGCGTGAGATCGGGAGCGGTCAGATGACCGGGTTCGGGAGCTTGCGGACGCGCACCCGCGTGTCGCGGTTCACGCCCGTGGGGCCCCAGTAGTTGAAGTGGAAGGTGAACTGGCCGTAGCCGCCGACCATCAGCACCGGCTTCAGCCGCACGCGCGTGAGGCTGTTGTGCCCGCCGGCGCGCCGCATGCCGCGCAGCGGCGACTTCGGCACGCCGATGGTGCGCTCGGGCGAGTGGTAGATGATGCACACGCCGCGCGGCAGACGGTGCGACACGACGGCGCGCGTGCACACCACGCCGTGGTCGTTGTGGATCTCGACGTAGTCGTTGTCGACGACGCCGATCGATTCGGCATCGGCGGCGTTGATCCAGAACGGCTCGCAACCGCGCGACAGGGTCAGCATCCGGTGCGTGTCGCCGTAGGTCGAGTGGATGTGCCACTTGCCGTGCGGCGTGAGGTAGTTGAGGACGATGCCGTCCTCGGGGCTGTCGCGCAGATCGCCGTAGGCGTCGGGCGTCGGCTCGGGCTTGAAGGTGGGCAGCTCCTCGCCGAAGTCGATGTAGCCCGGGTGGTCGAGGTAGAAGTGCTGCCGCCCCGTGAGGGTGCGCCACGGCAGGAGCTTCTCGACCTGGGTCGTGAACGCCGAGTACGCGCGCCCGTCGGTCAGAAGGCCGCTCCAGCACGGGCTGTTGAGCAGGCGGCGCGGCTGCGACTGCAGATCGGTGTAGCTCACGTGGGCGTCGCGCGACCCGGCCGCGAGGTCCGTCAACTTCACGCCCGTGCGCTTCTCGAGGTAGGCGTACCCCTTGTGCGCGATCTCGCCGTTGGTCTCCGGCGCGAGGTGCAGGATGACGTTGGCGCCGTACTCCGCACGTCGCAGCGACGGCAGGCGCTTTCCGTCCACGACCTCGCAGGGCGCGTCGCGCCGCAGCTCGTCGTACTCGGTCGCGACGTCGAGCTTCACGCCGTGGGCGCTCAGGCTCTTGGCGCCCTCACCGAGCGCCGAGTAGCGCTCACCGAGCCTCGTGAAGTCGCGCTTCACGACCGTGAGGTGCGGCATGGTCTTGCCGGGGATGGGCTCGCACTCGCCCTTCGACCAGTCGAGGATCTCGCGCTGTGCGATCTCCGCCGGGCTGTCGTGCGCGAGCGGCGTCATGACGAGGTCCTCGACCGGCTCGGGGAAGTGGCGCGCGGCGAGCTCGGCCGTCTTCTCGGCGATGGCCTTGAAGAGGTCCCAGTCGGAGCGCGACTCCCACGCGGGGGGCACCGCCTCGGAGAGCGGGTGGATGTACGAGTGCAGATCGGTCGAGTTGAGATCGGCCTTCTCGTACCAGGTGGCCGCCGGCAGAACGACGTCGGAGTAGAGCGCCGAGGTGTCCATCCGGAAGTTGAGGTCGCAGATGAGGTCGAACTTCCCCTCGGGGGCGTCGCGCCACACGAGGTCCTTCGCGATGCCCTCGGCCCGCTCCTTGGCGATGAGGTTCGTGTGCGTCCCGAGGTAGTGCTTGAGGAAGTACTCGTGGCCCTTGGCGCTCGACATGAGCGCGTTGCCGCGCCAGATGTACCAGACGCGCGGCCAGTTCTCGGGCGCGTCCGGATCGTGCACCGACAGCTTGAGGTCGCCCGACTTCAGGCGCCCGACCACGGTCGCGACGACGTCGGCGTCGGTCTTCGCGCCCGCGGCGCGCGCCTTCTTGACGACCTCGATGCTCGACTCGTTGAACTGCGGGAAGAACGGCAGCCAGCCGCAGCGCACGGCCTTGGCCTGGAGGTCGGCCGTGTGGCCCTGGGCGATCGACGTGCCGTCGCGGGCGTCCGGGACGGGGTGGTACTCGGTGAACTCCGCCTCGTAGCGCCACTGATCGCAGTGGATGTAGTGCCACGAGGGGGCGTTCTGCAGGCGCGGCCCCGCGGCCCAGTCCCGCGCGAACGCGATGGCCGACCACGGCGCCACGGGCGCGAGCTTCTCCTGCCCGACGTAGTGGTTGAGCCCGCCGCCGTTCTTGCCGACGCAGCCGGTGAGCATCAGCGCCACGATGCCCGACCGGTACATGAGGTTGTTGTGGTACCAGTGGTTGATACCGGCGCCGATGATGATGCAGCAGCGACCGCCGGTCTTCTCGGCCGTGTTGGCCCACTCGCGCGCGAAGGAGATGGCCGTCTTGCGGTCGACGCCCGACCACTTCTCCTGCCACGCCGGGGTGTAGGACGACTCGGGGTCGTCGTAGCTCTTGGCGTAGTCACCCTCGAGCCCTTCGCGCTTCACGCCGTAGCGCGCGATCATGAGGTCGAGGGCCGTCGTGACGAGGACCTCGCGCCCGTCGCGCGTCTTCAGGCGCAGGCTCGGCACGTCGCGCAGCACGCCGCGGCCGGCGTCGAACTCCTCGAAGACGACCGGCGTCGTCCCGTCGTGCCGCCCGAGCAGCGAGATCGCGGGGCGGATGGCCTCGCCGGTCGACGGATCTTCGAGCTTCAGGTTCCACTCTCGGTCCTTCTGGCCCCAGCGCTGACCCGCCGAGCCGCCGGGCATGCGCGGCTCGCCCGTGATCTCGTCGAGGACGAGGAACTTCCACTCGCCGTGCTCCTCACCGGCGTAGCGCTCGAGGCTTCGCGCCGTGAGCAGGCGGCCGGCGCGGTGGCCGGTCTCGCTCGGCGTGAGCTCGACGAGGAAGCCGGCGTCGGTGTATTGCCGGACGTAGTCCTCGAAGCTAGGCCGCGGCTGGTCGACGTAGAACTCCTTCAGGATGACGTGGCTCACCGCCATCCAGAAGGCGCCGTCCTGCCCGGCGTTGATCGCCACCCACTGGTCGGCGAACTTGCTCACCTGGGCGAAGTCCGGCGAGAAGACCACCATCTTCGTGCCGTTGTGGCGGCTCTCGGCGATGAAGTGGCAGTCCGGCGTGCGGGTCATGTTGGGGTTCGACCCCATCACCGCCACCATCGCGGCGTTGTACCAGTCGGCGCTCTCCGCCACGTCGGTCTGCTCGCCCCAGATCTCGGGCGAGGCCGGCGGCAAGTCGCAGTACCAGTCGTAGAAGGACAGGCACACGCCGCCCATGAGCGAGAGGAAGCGGGCGCCCGAGGCGTACGACAGCTGCGACATCGCCGGGATGGGCGAGAAGCCGACGACCCGGTCGGGGCCGTGGCGCTTGATCGAGTGCACGTTGGCCGCGGCGAGCAGCTCCACGGCCTCGGCCATCTTCACGCGGCGGAAGCCGCCCTTGCCGCGCGCGCGCTGGTAGCGCGCCCGTGCCTTCGGGTCGTCTTGGATGCTCTGCCACGCCTCGACCGGGTCGTCGTAGCGCTTGCGCGCCGTGCGCCAGAGATCGATGAGCGCGCCGCGCACGTACGGGTACTTCACCCGGATCGGGCTGTAGAGGTACCAGGAGAACGAGATGCCTCGCTGGCAGCCGCGCGGCTCGTAGGGCGGCAGGCTCTTCTCGAGCTTCGGGTAGTCGAGGGCCTGCATCTCCCAGGTGACGATCCCGTCCTTGACGAAGATCTCCCACGAGCAGCCGCCGGTGCAGTTCACGCCGTGCGTGGACCGCACGCGTTTGTCGTGCTGCCAGCGGTTCCGGTAGAACTCTTCCCAGGCGCGCGTCTTCGGGCTGAAGAGATCCTTAATCCACTTCACGGCGGCTCTCCGATGCTTCTGACACCAGCCGCGCCCGCACACCCCGGTTCCGGCGGGACCAGGCGGCATTGAGCGCGATCACGAACGCAACGGCCCCGAACGCCCCGAGCAGCGGAACGGTGGGCCACGAGCTCGAGCCGCCGATGCCCGTCAGGGCGTTGCGGCTCGACTGGTAGAACATCGCGCGCAGCGACGTCACCTCTTCCGGGGTGAGGGGCTGCGCGACGAAGATCTTGTTCATGAGCGGGAAGGCGGGGTTCTTCAGCGCCGCCTCGACGCCCTGGTCGCCGAGCTTGCCGAACACGCCGGTGAGCTCGAGCGCGAGGTTCCCGCCACCGACCACCGCGCGCACGTCGCGGACCGTGTGGCACGAGATGCAGGCCGGGCCGCCGTTGGCGAGCTCCACCTCGCCCGTGAACAGCTTGACGCCTAGCACGGCGTCGTCGCTCGTGAGGTCGGCGGCGGCGGTGAACTTGGCGCTGAAGTCGCACGGCGCCTTGGAGCACGCGGCGAACAGGTCGATGAGCCCGGCCACCTGCGGCTCGGTGAGGCCGAGGTCGGGCATGCGCACGCCCTTGTACTCGGCGAGCAGCGCCTTGGCGTCCGGGTCCGAGTCGAGCTTCGAGCTCGGCGCCGCGACGAAGCCCTTGAGCCACGCGGCGCTGCGCTTGTCGGTCACGCCCTTGAGATCGGGCCCGACGCGCATGCCCTCGCCGATCGTGTGGCAGGAGCTGCACTTCTCGGTGAAGAGCGCCTTGGCCTCGTCCGTCGCTTGCTGCGCTCGCGCGGCGCTCGGCCACAGCACCAACACGGCCAGAACCGCTACCCAGATACGCACGCTCATCCTCCCAGGTATCGAGGCCCAGAGCCTCCCGGACCGCTGCGCACACACGCCCGACGCACGGGAATCGTGTCCGTGACGAGAGCGAGAACACGAGCACGACGCGCCGTGTCACGGGCGCCGGCCGCGGCCGTCGCCGCAACTGCCGTGCCGTGACTGCCTACTACCGTTTGCGCTCGGTGATCAACAGCCACGAGCAGCGCCATGCGATCGCTCATGTCGAGCATTTGCGAGCGTCGCGCAGGGTGGCGAATCATTTTCGCGCTGCGCGCAAATCTTGCGCGTCGCGCCGGTCACTGTCGCATGGATCACGGGATTCGCTCGGCGACTCGGGGGCTTGCGCGGGTCGGCGGCCACGGCTCGGAACCGCCGGCGGCACGGGGGGCCTGCGCAGCGCTTGCACGCCCGCCGAGGACCGGCGCGCACCACGGCCGCCACGAGGCGCGCGACCACGCCGCGGTGGGCCGCTTGACGCGCCGCGTCCGGCTGCTCTTCGGTCGGGTCCGCGCTCGTCGAAGGGGGGCGTCGGGGAAACAGGAGGCCGACGAGCCCGAGCCCGTGTCCGAGCCCGTGTCCGTGTCCGTTCCCGGCGCGAGGCGCGCCGCGGGAGCGCGCCTGGAGGTCTCGGGCTCGCGGCAGCGAGCGCGGGTCGCGGCCCTCCGACAGGCTCCTCTAGAACCGCAGCGAGAGGGACGCCCCGACCTCCGCGCCCGGTGCTGCCGGCGCGAGACCCATCTCGAGCGGCTCGTCGGCCGGGGTCTCGGACGGCTCGTCCGCGGGGCCCTCGTCCTTGCGCGGCGGCTCGGTGACCTCCGGCGAGTCGATGAGGAAGAGGAAGAGCCCCGTGACACCCACGACGCCGGCCCCCGTGAAGGCGACCGCCGACCAGCGGCGGTAGTCGTCGCGTCGCACGAGCGCGGCGTCGTAGGCCCGGCGATCGTCGTCGGTGATGTTGCCGCTCTCGCGCGCCGTGTCGATGCGCGTCGCGCGATTCTGGTTGTACATGGCGACGCCCGCGAGCACGCCGCCCGCGACGGCGCCGGCGCCCGCGACGACGAACAGCCCAATGGACGCGTCGCGCTGCACCGTCGACTCGAGCTCGACGGGCACCTCGGTCGTGGCGTCGGGCTTGAAGTCGAGATCGGCGACGTAGGGGTGGTGGCCGGTGTCGGACACGACGAGCCGCCGCGTCCCCGGCGAGACCTCGAGCGGCGCCGCGAGGGGCGTCGTGCCGAGCGGCCGGCCGTCGAGGGTGATCTCGGCATGCGACTCGGTCTCGATCGCGAGCCGCGCGGGCTTCTGCTTCAACTGCAGGTCCGTCGCAAAGGACGCACCCGCGGCGATCTGCACCTCGCGCTCGAGGTCGAAGTAGCCGGCCGCCGAGAGCTTGATGACGTGCTTGCCCGGCGGAACCTCGGCGCTGAGCGGCATCTCGACCGGCTTGCCGTCGAGGGTGGCCTTGGCCCCCTTCACGGAGCTCGACACCATGATGACGCCGAGCGCCGACGTGCCGGGCACGGGCCCCGGGGCGACCGGCGGCGGCGCCTTCGGGTCGGCAGGGGCCGCGCCACCGGCGAGCCCGAGGCGCTGTGCCATGGGCTCGAGCTCCGCCAGCGCGGCGGCCGCCTCGCCCCGGCGCGGGAGCTCCCCGGTCTCGCCGGTGTAGCGCCGGTAGTAGTCGATGGCGTTCTTGAGATCGTCGGGCTGGTGGTCGAGCGCGTACTGACGCCGCAGCGCCTGCCCGGCCGAGAACAGGAGCGCCGAGCGCGGAACCAGGCGGTACGCGGCGTCGAAGGCCTTGGCGGCCGCGCGGAACTGGCCGGCCTCGAAGGCCCGCGCGCCGAAGGCGTAGTACTCCTTCGCCTGCGCCTTCGGGTCGTCGGCGGAGGCGATGCCTGGTGCGGCGAGCGCGCCGAGGCCGAGCGCGGCGCCGAGGCCGAACGCGAGCGCGAGCCGGTGCCGGCGGCGCAGGGAGGCACGGGGTCGAGCGCGGGTCATGGGTTCACCGCCTTCTGCGGGTGGACCGACAGCGTCCAGTTGTCGCCGAGGACCAGGTCCTCGAGGCCGTCGCCGGTGACGTCGGCGACCGCGACCGTCGTCGCCCAGGGGAGGTTCGCGAGCTGCGTCGCCGCAGAGAACTCCCGCCCGATCGTGTCGACGAGGTAGGGGCCGAGATCGCTCATCACGACGAGCTCGCGCTCGGCGTCGCCGTCGATGTTCAGCGCCGCGACCGAGGTGAGCGTCGCGAGCTCGATGGCCGGCAGCACGGTGCGGTTGGCCGCGGTGAACGCGGTGCCGGGGTCGCTCGTGCCTGCGTTCCAGAAGACGACGACGTTCGAGGTCTGCGCGAAGGACTGGGGGTCCGTGATCCGGCCGATCACCAGGAGGTCGGGCTTGCCGTCGGCGTCGACGTCGGACACGACGATGCGCTGCTCGGTGGCGTTGTAGACGAACACCGGCGGCTCCTCGGGACCGCCGCCGCCCGCGCCCCCGAAGCCTCCGGGCTCACCGACCGCGAAGCCGCTGCCGATGATGGCGTTGAAGTGCCCGTCGACGGCCTCGACGGGATCCTGGGGCGTGAAGGTGCGCCCACCGCCGACCGCGTCGGTGGCGATGCCGATGACGAGCATGCTGGTCGACCCGTCCCACGAGGGCACGAGCCCCACGAGCTCCTCGATGCCGTCGCCGTTGGCGTCGACGCTGGCCAGCAGCGCGCCGTAGATGTCGACGGTGTCGGACGGCAGCGGCGGGCTCGCGCGGGTCCGGTCCTCGGCGAGCAACGCGTCGCCCTCCGCCTCGGCGAGCCAGACGCGCGGCTGCCACTCGGTGTTGCTCTGGGGCTGCGCGATCGCCGCGAGGTCGAGGTGCCCCGGGGTCGCGCTGTACTCGCCGATCGCCGTCCGGAGCGGCTGGTTGCCGAAGGTGTCCTGTGCGCTCGCGCCGCGGGTGAAGAGCGCGAAGGGCGACTCGAGCTGCCGGCCCGTGCTGCCGTAGAGCACGGCCAGGCTGATCTGGTTCTGGGCGTTGCGGGTGATGGCCGCGACCTCGCTGATCCCGTCCGCCGTGTAGCTCACCGGGTCCATGAAGCGCGCCGCCGAGAGCCGCTCGATGGTACCGAGCTGGCCCATGTCGACGGGCATCTCCGGCGCCGCGCCGACCCCGCCGAACGCGACCGCCAAGGAGTCGCCGCCGGCCGCCTTGTCGCTGTTCGGGTCGACCTCCACGGCGATCGCGAGGTCGGGGATCACGTCGCCGTCGTAGTCGCCGACCACCATGTCCTTCACGCGCCCCTCGGTCGGGAGCAGGAAGAAGTTGAAGGTGTCGTCCCCGGCCCCGCTGAAGAAGCGCAGCCCGCCCTGGTTGCCCGTCACGACGGCGTCGGGCAGGCCGTTGGCGTTGAAGTCGCCGATGGCCGCGCGGGTCACCTTGTCGAAGGGCCAGGCGTTGTTCCAACCGTCGACCGCGGCGCCCCCGCCCCCCCCGACGCCGGGCTGCTGGTAGACGAGCCCGCTCAGCCAGATCCCGCTCACGGTGACGTAGTCGGGCACGCCGTCGTCGTTGAGGTGGCCGACCGCGAGCACGCCGCCGGCCTCCTGCGGGAACGGCGCCGGACTCGTGAGGTTGTCCGCCGGCGGGAAGGGCGCGACGCTCGGCACCGAGTGGAAGGTCATGTCGCCGCGGCCATAGGCGGCGCGCACCCCGGCGGAGCTGGTGCCGATGAGGAGGTCCAGGTGCCCGTCGCCGTCGAGGTCGAAGAGGTGGACGCTGCGCGGGTACGCGCCGTTGGGAAGCGTGACCAGCGTCGGCGGGCGGACCGGGGGGATCACGGCGACGTTCACGGTGTCCCAGCCGAGGCACGGCGTCGCCACGAGCACGCGGTCCTGGGTCTTGAACGCGAGCACGAACTCGTCGCACGGCGAGCCGACCGGATCCTCGTCGACGTCGCCGGTGGGGACGTCGAGCAGGCTGTCGATCGCGGGCAAGGTGTAGTTCGGCGGGCCGCCCGTGAAGAGCAGGACCGGGGCGTTGCCCGCCAGTTGGTCGATGTAGAAAGCGCCCACGCTGCCGGCGACGTCGACGACGGCGAGCGCCTCCTCGCCGGGCAGCGGGCTGCCCCACGGCGCGTTCTCGAGCACCTTCTGGCCCCAGACCCGGATCCCGTCGGCCTCGATCGCGGCCGAGGCGTAGATGGACGGCGCGAAGGTCCGATCGTCCCGGCCGCGGTACAGGCTCACGCCCTGCGCACCCACGTTGACGGCCACGTCGTCGAGCCCGTCCCCGCTGAGGTCGCCGACGCTCGGGAACGCGCTGCGCGGGGCCTGCAACTTGGTGGTCGCCGCGAGCTCCCCGCCCGCTGCGAAATAGTGCACGGACAAGACGCCGGTCCCGCCCATTTCCTGTCCGCTGTTGGGGTCGTCCATGCCCGGTGACACGCCGAGGATGTCGACGCGCCCGTCACCGTCGAAGTCGCCGTCGAGAATGAGCGAGGCGCCCCCCTGGATCGCGACGACCGCATCGCCGAAGGTGCCGGAGGGACCGCGGCAGACGCCGTCCGCTCCGCAGCCCCAGCCCGCCGGGCACGGTCCCTGTGCGCCGGGGTCGCCCGGGCACTCGAGACGGCAAGCGTGCGCCGTACCGACCGCGCCGCACGGCACGCCCGCGATGTCGAAGCCGTCGCAGTCCTCGCCGCGGTCGATGATGGCGTTGCCGCAGGTCGCCTCGTCGATCGGGTCGAAGGTGCGACACGCGGACGGCGCGGCGAGGGCCGCGAGCGCGCCGAGCGTGCCGAGCGCGGCGACGCGTGACCAGCGGATGCGGGCCGAGCGAGCGTGGGTTGTCTTCATGGCGACTCCGAAAGGATGAGGCTCTGCGGCAAGCGGTGGGAGATGAAGCGCGGCGCGCCGACCGCTCGGGGGGCGAGCGCGCGCGTCACGGGGGTGGCTCAGAGGCCCGGGTCCTCGAGCTCCTTCTTGTCCGCCTTCTTGATCGGCGGGGGCGTGCCGGCCACCTTGCTCATCGGGGGCGGCGAGAAGGTGCGGTTCTTGTCCGGCGTGACCTCGACGTCGAGGTCGCGGTAGCCCGCGGCCCGGAGCGTGAGCTTGACCTTGTCGGTGCCGCGCCGGAGCTTCACGATGCCCGGCGCGCTGCCGATCTTCTCGCCGGCGAGGAGCACGCTCGTGCCATCGGGCACCGACGCGAGCTCGATCTCGACCTCGGCCTCGACGGCCGCGGCGGTCTGCGAGGTGCTCGGTGCGGCAGCGCTCGCGCTCGGCGTCGGCGTCGCGGTCGCGCTCGGACGGGCGCTCGGCGCGGCGGTCGCCGCCGGCGCGGCGGTCGAGGCGTCGGCCGCGGGGCCGCTGCCGCCCGCCAGAACGACGCCGGCCACCACGCCACCCGCCACGAGCGCCGCGGCGAGGCCCCCCACGACGAGCCACTTGCCGCGGCCCGGCGCGGGCCCGACGTCGGTGGCCGCGCCCTGGAGCGTGCGGACGTCGGGCTCCTGGGCCATCGTCTTCGCCTCGGCAAGGGCCGAGTGCGCGCCGAGGGAGCCCGGGCTCGGCTGGGTGACCTGCGGCAGGTGACCCGGCGTGATCGGCCCGCTGCGGAAGGCGCCACCACTGCGGCTCGGCGTCGCCGCCGGAGCCTCACCGACCGCGGCCGCGGCGGACGCGAGCGCCTCCACCGCCTCGACCACCGTCGCGGGGCGCGCCGCCGGGTCCTTCTGGAGCATGTGCAGGATCGGAGCGTCGAGCTCCTTCGGCAGCGCCGGGCACACCTCGGAGGGCGCCTTCGGCTGCTCGTTCACCTGCTTCATCATGAGCTCCATGATGTTGTCGCCGTCGAAGGGCAGCCGGCCGGTGAGCATCTCGTAGGCGAGGATGCCGAACGAGTAGATGTCGGTGCGGTGATCGACGTTCTTGGCGCGGCACTGCTCGGGCGACATGTACGACGGCGTGCCGATGGGCATGCCGGTGCGCGTCACGTGGCCCGTGCTCTCGGCCAGGAGCTTCGCGATGCCGAAGTCGAGCAGCTTCGGGAACACGTAGCCGTCGCGGTCCTGCTCGAGGAAGATGTTCTCGGGCTTGAGGTCGCGGTGCGCGACGCCACAGCCGTGCGCCGCGTCGAGCGCGCGCGCGACGGCGCCGAGGATCGAAACGGCCTCGCCCGGCGGGAGGCGCACCTTGGACGCGAGGTAGCGGTCGAGCGGCTGGCCGTCGAGCAGCTCCATCACAAAGTACTGGCGCCCGTCCTCGAGCTTGCCGAAGGCGAAGATGTCGATGATGTTGCGGTGCCGGATCTGGTTGACCGAGCGCGCCTCCGCGATGAAGCGCGACACCATCTGCGGGTTGCTCGAGTACTGCCGGTTCAGGACCTTGATGGCGACGAGCTTGCCGATGAGCGGGTGGACGGCGCGGTAGACGGCGCCGAAACCGCCCTCGCCGATCTTGCCCTCGACCTGGTACTCGCCGACGGTGGCGCCGGCCGGCAGATCGCCGTCGGCGTTGCCGAACGCCTCGTCGGGCAGGAGCGCCTCGCCATCGGCCGGGCAGATCTTGTAGTCACCCGGGTATTGCTTGCGGCAGGTCGGACAGGTCGCCATGGATGTGCCCAAGAGTGAGCTTACACGAAGGCGCGCGGCGCGCGCCAGGTACGTCGTCGCGGCCTCGGCCCGCGGGCCAGGCCATGGTCTAGGGTGCCACCGCGCCGGGGTGCGTTCAGCCTCGACGACGCGTGCGGGCTTCGGCCTTCGGCCCTCGGGCCCGTAGCCTCGCGCGCCGCGCGAGCTCAGCCGGCTTCTCGCCGGGACGCGACGGCCTTCGCCACCTGGCGCCGGAGCTCCGCGAGGGAGAGGCGCCACAGCCCGAGGCTCAGGCTCGGCGACAGGCGCTCGAGGTACCAGAAGAGGCGCCACCAGCGCGGCACGACGATGATCGCCTGGTTCGCGAGGACGCCGTCGATCGCCTGGCGCGCGAAGCGCTCGGGCGCCATGGGCCGCAGCACGCCGATGATCGCGACCATGTCCTCGTCGCGCAAGCCCGGGACGTTGAGCCGGCCGAAGCGACCGCCGCTCAGGATCGAGGTCCGGACGGCGCCCGGGCACAGGGCGGAGACGCGCACCCCGTGGCGCGCCGCCTCGATGCGCAGCGCCTTGGAGAGGCCCACGACGGCGTGCTTGCTCGCCGTGTAGCTGCCCTGCGCCGGGGTCGCGACGAGGCCGGCGATGGAGCCCGTGTGGACGAGGTGGCCGTGGCCCTGTCGCACCATCACGGGGTACGCGGCCAGGATGCCGTTCGTCACCCCGCGGAGGTTGACGTCGAACACGTCGTCCCAGTCGGCCGCCGAGTAGCCGTCCATCTCGCCGCCGACCGAAATCCCCGCGTTGCCAAAGAAGAAATCGAGCCTGCCGGTGCGGCGCAGCGTCTCGTCGACGAGGGCCTTGACCGCGGCCGCGTCCCGCACGTCGAGCTCGGCGGCCCGCACCCGCCCGCCCGCGGCGCACGCCTCGCGCGCCACCGCCTCGGCGAGCGAGAGCTGCCGGTCGGCGAGCACCACGTCCGCTCCGCGACGCGCGAGCTCGCGGCCGAGTGCGGCACCGATGCCCGACGCCCCACCCGTCACCACCGCCACCCGGCCCTCGAGCGCGCGAGCCTTCGCCATGCGGCGCGAGGCTACCACGGCACCATCCGCTCCCGGTCCGCACTCGCGCCCGCACCCGCGCCCGCACCCGCACCCGCACCCGCACCACTCCCGCACTCGCGCCCGCCCCCGCTCACGCACCCGCTCGCGCGCGCCTCGTTCCTGGCGAGCGCTCCCAGACGTCGGGCCAACCGGGGCGATGCGGAACGTAACCAAGTGCCGCCTTCGTTTCGGTCTACCCCGGGTTGGTGACCTCGCACTTGCCCGGCGCGGGCCCTGACCGGGCTCGAACCCCCGGGACGCGCCGCCAAGTGCGTGTGCGCTCGTCGAGGCGACACGCGCGCGCCGCGCTACCCGCCGTGCGGAACGCAACCAAGTGCCGCCTTCGTTTCGGTCTACGCCGGGTTGGTGACCTCCCACGTGCCCGGCGCGGAAGTCGGCTCGCCCGAAGCCCGAGGCCCGAACGAGGCCGAAGCCGGTCTCAGCCGCGCGGTGGCGCCGGCTCGCGCACCATCACGAGCAGCATCTTGAAGGGCTCGGTCGCGTGCAGGGCATGCGGCACGTTCGCCGGCATGAGCACGGTCTCGCCCGCGCGCGCCACGACCTTCTCGCCGCCGATGACGAGCTCGCCCTCGCCTTCCAGCACCTGCACCATGGCGTCGAAGGGCGCGCTGTGCTCGCTGAGGCCCTGGCCCGCCGCGAACGCGAACAGGGTCACGGTGCCGCCGCTCCGCTTGGCCAGCCTGCGGCTCACGACCGCACCGGGCTGGTACGCGACCAGGGTCTCGAGCCGCACGGCCCGTGCGGGCGGAAGTGCGCCCGTGTCGTTGCTCTCGCTCCGTGCCGTCATGGTCTCGCTCCTCTCGTTCGGGGTCGCCTCGCGCGGTGTCGTCGCGCCGCGTCGCCCGACGCTATGCGCCCTTGCGCGCGCCGGCGCGAGCGCGACGACCGCGCCGGATGATTTTCAGCACCTCGAACCACAGGATGCACGCGCCGCCGCCGAGGGTCGCCAGCCCGAGGTCGACGACGTGGATGGCCTCGAAGTGAAAGAGCGTGCGGGCCCCGGGCAGGAGCACCACGAGGGCGAGGAAGCCCACCGTGCCGGTGAGGACCCACCACAGGGCGCGATTGCGCGCGCGGAGCGAGCCCAGGATCGTGAGCCGGAAGGAGCGGTTCGCGAGGATGATCACGAGGAACGACACCACCAGCGTGACGAAGGTGAGCGTGCGCGCGGCGTCCACGGTGTGGCTGGCGCGCGCCCACAGGTAGACCCCGAGGCACACGGCGAGCGAGCTCAGCCCCTGGAGCAGGGCGACGCCGAGCGAGCCCCAGGTGAAGAGCCGCTCGGCCGGATCGCGCGGCGGGCGCTGCATCACGTCCGCCTCGGGCTCCTCGGCCTCGAACACGAGCGAGCACGAGGGGTCGATGACGAGCTCGAGGAACACGATGTGGACCGGGAACAAGAGGAGCGGCCAGTCGCCGAGAAAGACCGGGATCATCGACAGGCCCGCGATCGGGATGTGCACCGCCACGATGAAGGCGACCGCCTTCTTGATGTTGTCGAAGATGCGCCGCCCGAGGCGCACGGCCGCCACGATGGACGAGAAGTCGTCGTCGAGCAGCACGAGCGCCGCGGCCTCGCGCGCCACGTCGGTGCCGCGCGCGCCCATCGCGATGCCGATGTGCGCGGCCTTGAGCGCCGGCGCGTCGTTGACCCCGTCGCCGGTCATCGCCACGATCTCGTCGGCGGCCTTCAGGGCCTCGACGATGCGGAGCTTCTGCTCCGGCACGACGCGCGCGAAGACCTGCACGTCCCCGATGCGGCGCGCGAGCTCCGCCTCGCTCATGCCGTCGAGCTCCGGCCCCGTGATGAGCTGGTCGTCGCCCGCGAGCCCCGCCTGGCGCGCGATGCTGCGGGCGGTCGCCGGGTAGTCACCGGTGATCATGACGACGCGGATGCCGGCGGTCTGGCACTCGCGCACGGCGGCGGGCACCGTGGGACGCACCGGGTCCGCGAAACCGAGCAGGCCCACGAGCTCGAGCACGAGCGCGGCGTGCGCGTCGGGCAGCGCGTCCTCCGCGAGGCGGCCGCGCGCGACGCCGAGCACGCGCAGGCCCTCGGCCGCGAGCAGCTCGACCTCGCGCCCGAGCGCCGCCCGCTCGTCGGGGCCGAGCCGGCACAGCTCGGCGATCGCCTCGGGCGCGCCCTTCGAGGCGACCACGAGCTCGCCACCCACCCCCTCGCCGCCGCCCGCGCGCCACACGTGCGTGACGGCGAGCAGCTGCGGCGAGAGCGGGTACTCGCGCGCGAGGGCCCAGTCCGGGTGCAGGTGCTCGGTGCCGGTCAAGGTGGCCTCGCCGGCAGCGTGGAGGGCGCGCTCCATGGCGTCGAAGGGGTCGCGCTGGCTCGCGAGGATGGCGTGCTCGAGCAGGGAGTGGAAGGTCTCGGGCAGCGGCGCCGGCAGCGACCTGGGCGCGCCCGGGGCCGCGAGGTCGAACGAGCTGCCCTCCGCGCGCAGGCGCCGCACGCTCATCTGGTTCAGGGTGAGCGTGCCGGTCTTGTCGACGCACAGGACCGTCGCCGCGCCGAGCGTCTCGACGGCGGGCATGCGGCGCGTCAGCACCTGGCTCTTCGAGATGCGCCACGCGCCGAGGGCCAGGAACACGGTGAGCACCACCGGGAACTCCTCGGGCAGCGTCGCCATCGCCATCGCGATGCCGGCGAGCAGCCCCTCCTTCCAGCTCGTGGTCGTGCCGCCGCGCGTGAGCGCGTACACGACCACGACCACGGTGCAGAGCGAGAGACCGACGATCGCGAGACGCCGCACGAGCCGCCCCGTCTCGCGCTGCAGGAGCGTCGGCTGGGGTGCGAGGCGGCGCAGGGCGTGACCGATCTTGCCGAGCTCGGTGGCGCCGCCCGTCGTCACCACCTCCGCGATCGCCTGCCCCGCCGTGACGAGCGTGCCGGAGAAGACGCTCGGCAGATCGTCCCCGCCGGGACGGTCGAGCGCGACGGCGTCGTCCGAGGGCAGCTTGCGGACGGCCACGGACTCGCCGGTGAGCAGCGACTCGTCGACCGTGAGGTGGAGACCCCGCCGCAGCAGCGCGTCCGCCGGCACGCGGTCGCCCTCGACGAGCACGAGCACGTCGCCGACGGCGACCTCGCGTCCGGCGATGCGGCGCTGCACCCCACCGCGGATCACGAGCGCGCGCGGGCTCGAGAGATCCCGCAGCGCCTCGAGGGCGCGCTCGGTGCGGTGCTCCTGCACGATGGTGATGCCCATCACGACGAAGACGAAGCCGAGGAGCATCACGGCGTCGCCGATCTCGCCCATCACGAGGTAGAGCGAGCCCGCGGCGACGAGCATGAGGAACATCGGCTCGCGCATGACCTCGAAGGCGGTGTGCCACAGGCCGCGCTTCTGCTGCGTCGGCAGCTCGTTCGGTCCGTCGCGTGCGAGGCGCGCGGCTGCCTCCTCTTCCGTGAGCCCGGACAGGCCGCCCAGATCGAGCACCGCTGCCCCGCGTCGCTGGTCTTGTGCGCCTTGCATGGATGCCTCGAGACGGCCCGCGCCGCACGAGCCCAACGGCGGCCTGGGCTGCATGGCCCAGCGCGTCGAGGGCCACATGCGCGCCGTCGACCGGCCGGCAAGGCCGAAGGCGCGGCGCGGCGCGGCCCTACTTGCGCTCGAGCAGCTCGAGCGCGAGCGTGACGAAGTCGGTCTCGGTGACGATGCCGACGAGCGTGTTGTCGTCGAGGATGACGGGCAGGCACCCGATCTTCTGGTGCGCCATCACGCGCCCGGCGCTCGTGATGGGGGTGTGGAGTCGCGCCGTGAGCACGTCGCGGCGCATGATGACGCCCGCCGACGTCGTCGGGCTCGGCCGCTCGGCGAGCGTCGTGCCGTCGGGCATGGCGCCGACGGCCGCGCGCAAGAGATCGCTGCGCGTGATGAGGCCCACGAGCTTGCCGGCCTGGCCGACCACGGGCAGGTGCCGGAAGCGGAAGCGCTTCATGGCGCTGTCGAGCTCGCCGAGCGGCTCGTTCTCGCCGAGCGCGATGAGCTGCCGCGTCATGATGTCCGCCACGGTCTCGGGCGGCCAGCGGCGCTGCGGGAGGTTCGCCTGCACGAACGCGGCCTCGATGGCGGAGCTCGCCTTGGCGGGCGGGGACGAGGCCTTGCGCGGCGGCGGCGGTCCCGGCGGACCGGCGGGGCGCTTCGGGGCGTCCGGATCGAGCTCGACACCCGGGTCCGACAGCCGCGCGATGCGGATCTCGGGGTCCGAGGTCTCGGCACCGGGCGCCGCGCTGGCCGCAGCCGCGGCGCCGGTCTCGGCCGCGCCGGAGCCCGTGCTCGCGACGGGGGCGGCCGGCGGCTCGGCGGATGGAGCCGGCGGCTCGGCGGCGGCGGCGGGCGCCCCCGCAGGTTGGTCCGGTCGGTCGCTCTGGCTCGGCGGCCTGTCGCTCATGGCGCCTTCATACCCCGCCTGCGCTTCGGTGTGAAGCGCCTCCCCGCGGCTCAGCCGACGTCCGCGCTGGACGCGACGCCGAGGTGCGCGACGTCGTTCACCGTGAGGACCTGGAAGCGGCGGCGCTCCGCGTGGAGCACGAGGTGCAGGATCGAGCAGTTCGCGACCATCGCGACGAGCGGCACGGGGCCCTCGCTCGGCAGCTCCGCCGCGGCGAGCATGCGCAGGAGCGTGCGGATCGCGCCGCCGTGCGTGACGACGCCGATGGCCCGCGCAGCCTCGAAGCGCTCGGGCAAGGTCGCGAGCGCCGCGCGCACGCGCGCCGCGAAGGCCGCGGCGGTCTCGGCGCCCGGCGGATCCTCGGTGGAGGTCGCCGCCTGCCAGATGCCGAGCTCCCCGACGCGCTGGCCCTCCCAGGAGCCGAGCCCGCGCTCGCGCCACGCGGCGTCGAGGGTGAGGGGCACGCCCGCCCGCGACGCCACCACCTCGGCGGTCTCGCGCGCGCGCCGGAGGTCGCTCGACACGAGGGCGTCGACCGTGATGCCCCCCGGGCCGAAGCGCGCGGCGAGCTGCGCGGCCTGGCGCCGCCCCTCTGCGTTGAGCGGCGTCGGCTGGTGCCCCTGGATCGTGCCGGTCGCGTTGGCGTCGGTGAGCCCGTGGCGCAGGAGGTAGATGTCGAGGGCGGCGCGCATGGGCAGAGGGTGGTGGTGGCGCTCGGCCGTCACGCCCGGTCGCCGCGCACGACCGACCGCACGGCCTCGGCCACGCGCTCGGCGTCCGGCAGGACGAGGTTCTCGAGCTTGCTGTTGTAGGGGATCGGCACGGCGAGCGCGCCGACGCGCCGGGGCGGCACGCGCAGCGAGTCGGACGCGACCTCGATCACCCGCGCGACGATCTCGGAGCCGAAACCGTGCACCAGCGGGGCGTCCTCGAGGGTGACGAGCCGGCCCGTCGCACGCACCGAGCGCACGATGGTGGCGAGATCGAGCGGCGCGAGCGTGCGCACGTCCACCACCTCGACCTCGACGCCCTCGGCGGCGAGCGTGCGGGCGGCGTCGAGCGCCTTGCCGAGCGCCGCGCCGACCGACACGAGCGTCACGTCGCGCCCCGGGCGCTTGACGTCCGCCACGCCGATGGGGACGAGGTACTCGCCCTCCGGGACGGGGCCGGTCACCGCGTAGAGGAGCTTGTCCTCGAAGAACAGGACGGGGTTGTCGGAGCGGATCGCGGCCTTGAGCAGGCCCTTGGCGTCGCTCGGCGTGGCGGGCGCGACGATGACCAGACCCGGGATGCCGGTGAGCCACGCCTCGAGGCTCTGCGAGTGCTGCGCCGCCATGCCGAGGCCCGCCCCGCCCGGCGTGCGCACCACGAGCGGCATGGCGTACTGCCCGCCCGACATGTAGCGCAGCTTCGCCGCCTGGTTGACGAGCGGGTCCATGCACGTCGTCAGGAAGTCGGAGAACAGGATCTCGGCGATGGGGCGCGCACCGGCCAGCGCGGCGCCGACGGCCGAGCCCACGATGGCGTACTCGCTGATGGGCGTGTCGACGATGCGCGCCGGACCGTGATGGTCCACGAGCCCGACGGTGACCGCGAAGTAACCGCCGGTCGTCACGTCCTCGCCGAGCAGGTAGACGCGCTCGTCGCGCGCGAGCTCCTCCGACAGGGCCTCGTAGAGGGCGCGCGAGTAGGTGATCTCGCGCGTCGCGGGTGGCAAGGGCGCCGGGGTGTAGAGCGCGCGGGCGTCGGGGGCGAACACGTCGCGCGTGAGCGTGGCGGGCGCGGGCTCGGGCGCCGCCTCGGCCCGCGCGTAGGCCGCGTCCACGCGTGCGGTCGCCGCCGCGGCGAGCGCCTCGTAGCGGGCGCGATCGCACACGCCGCGCGCCTCGAGCTCGGTCGCGAGGCGCAGGATGGGACAGCGCGCGCGCCAGGCGGCCTTCTCGTCCTCGGAGCGGTACGGGACGGCCTCGCCCTCCATGTGCCCGTGCCACCGGTAGGTGAGGCACTCGAGCAGCGTCGGCCCCTCGCCGGCGCGCGCCCGCGCGGCCGCGCGCTCAGTGGCGGCGCGGACGGCGCCGACGTCGTTGCCGTCGACCGTCTCGCCGACGATGCCGTAGGCCGCGGCCCGGTCGGCGATGCGCGTGACGCGCATGTGGCGCGCCTGCGGCGTGAACTCGCCGTAGAGGTTGTTCTCCACGACGAACACGGCCGGGAGTCGCAGCACGGCCGCGAAGTTGAGCGCCTCGTGGAACATGCCCTGGTTCGTCGCGCCGTCGCCGAGGAAGGCGACGGCGACCTGATCGCTCTTCCTGTTCAGGGCCGCGTGCGCGGCGCCCGCGGCCATGAGGGGGCTCGCGCCGACGATGCCGTTCGCGCCGATCGCCCCGACGGCCGCCTCGGTCACGTGCATCGAGCCGCCCTTGCCGCCGCACAGGCCGCTCGCCTTGGCGAGCATCTCGGCCATCATGCCGTCGAGGTCGGCGTCCTTCGCGAGCATGTGGCCGTGACCGCGGTGCGTCGTCGCGATGTAGTCGTCCGCGCGTAGGGCGAAGCACACGCCGACCGCCGTGCCCTCCTGGCCGACCGACAGGTGGATGGCCTCGGTCGGCACGTCGCCCGCCGCCCAGGCGACGCCGAGCCGCTCCTCGAAGGCGCGGATGAGCAGCATGCGCTCGAGCATCGCGAGCCCGAGGGCGTCGGGGTCGGTGGGAAGCGTGCGGGCGCGGAACGCCGGACGCGCGTCGGGCGCCTCGTCGACCAGGGGAATGTAGTGCGCGTTGAGCGCGCGGTCGTCGACGGCACGACGCCTGCGGCGTCCGAGCGGCGCGCCGAGCGCCCGCAGGGTCGGCAGCCCGCGCAGCCGCGCGCGGGCCCGGGACAGCAGCTGCCGCCACGCGGGCTCGACCGGCCCGGTCGCGAGCTCGCCGCGCCCGAGCTCGCGCAGCACCTCGCGGTAGATCGGGAAGGCGGGCTTGACCGCCGGCAAGAGGACGAGCGCCTTCTGGATCGGGCCGCGCGCCACGACCGGGCGGAGCGCGACGGCGCGCGCGACGTTCAGGCGCCCGAGCCAGAACTCGTGCGCCACGTCCCCCGACTGGATGAGCTCGAGGTCGGGCGTGAGCGCGCTTTCGCCGAGCTCCCAGCGCATGGGCGCCTCGCGAAGATCGATCGTCACCGCCCCCTCGGGGTCGCGGTACCGGAAGCGGAGCACGAAGCGCCCGGCGAGGAGCGGCCCCGCGATCGCGGGATCGGCGGCGACCCGCGTGAGCAGGCGATCGAGGACCCGGTAGAGCTCGGCGGCGTCACGGAAGACCGGCATGCGAACCTCGGCGCCGACTCTTCCACCCCTCGGCGCCGGCAGCAATCCGGCGGCCGAGAGGTTGGCCAGCGGCACCCCTGCCGCCTAGGGTGGGTCCGATGCTGCGTGCCCCGACCGCTCTACGCTGGCTGTGCGCCGCCGCCGTGTCGCTCGCGGCGGCGCAGGCGGAGGGCGCCCACCCGAAGGGCGAGAAGCGCCCACCGGCCGAGCCCCCGAGCGTCAGCGTCGGCTCGCCCAACCACGGGGTCCTCGTCGGGGGTCGGCGCCTCGAGCACGCGGCGCACCTGCGCGTGGTCGGCGCGGCCCGGTGGGGCCTGCCCGAGCTCGTGGGCATGCTCGAGCGCGGCGCCGCCCGGGTGGCCCGGCGCTTCCCCAAGTCGGTCCTGACGGTCGGGGACCTCTCGCGGCGCGGCGGCGGCGAGGTGGGCGGCCACAATTCGCACGAGAGCGGCCGGGACGCGGACGTCGCCTTCTACCTCGAGCGCCGCGGCAAGGCATTCGTCGCGCCGCGCTTCGCCACCATCGACGCCACGGGACGCGCCCTGCGCATGCCCGGGGTCGAGTTCGACGACGCGCGCAACTGGGCGCTCGTCGAGGCGTGGCTCAGCGACCCCGAGGCGCGCGTGCTGCAGATCTTCGTGGTCGACCACCTGCGCACCCGCCTGCTCGCCTACGCCGCGCGCTCCGGCGCCTCGGCGAGCCTGCAGGCGCGCGCCGCGGCCGCCCTGCTCCAGCCGCGGCACGCGACGCCGCACGACAACCACTTCCACGTGCGCATCGCCTGCCCGCGCGGGCAGGCCCAATGCGTCGACTACTCGACCAAGCCCGAGCCCTCGCCGGTGGCACGCGGGGCGCGACCGCGCGCCGTGCCGAAGCAGGCCGCGCCGGCGCCGCGCTCGACCCGCAAGGGAGATGGCCCGGCCCACGTCCCGGCCCCCGCGCGTCGCGCGCGAGCCGCCGCGGCGAAGCCCTGAGGACACTCGGCCCAGAGCCGCTGCGGCGCGGGCGGCATCACGGCAACGGCTTGTCGCGCTCGGCGGCCGCGCCGCGCCCGAAGATCAGCCGGTCGAGGCTGAAGCGGCCCGCGCCCGCGACGAGAATGACGAGCGCCACGAGGGCGTAGCAGAGGGCGAACTCCATCTTCCCGACGAAGGGATCGGCGCGGTGCACGACGAAGGCGGCCGTGAGCATCGTGGCGAGCACCGGAATCGCGGCGACGCGCGCGACGAGCCCGAGCGCGAGGAGCAGCCCGCCGATGAGCTCGGCGAGCGCCGCAGCGGGCGCAGCGAGCTCCGGCATCGCGATCGGATGCTCGCGGACCGCCTCGAGAAAGCCGGCGAGATCCATCGTCTTCGGCAGGCCGTGCCCGAAGGCCAGCATCAGCCCGAACCAGAGGCGGATCGCGAGGAGAGCCAGATCCTGCTGGAGCGCCGTGGTCCCCGTCAGTCGGCGCATCAGTTGCATACCGACGAAGGTACTAGCAGAGCGGGCCGCGCGCGAAGCGTGCTGCGCGGTGCCCGCGCGGCGGACCGCGGGAGCCCTGCGGGTCAGGGCACGTCCATCACGGCCTGCGCTGCCAGGCGCCCGGCCCACACCCACGTCTCGCGCGACGTGTCGTAGGTGACCGAGACGTCGAGCCGGCCCTTCGGCAGCGCACCGCCGCCGTGGATGGCGCGAGCCTTCCACGCGGCGAGATCGAAGCTCACCCAGCTCGTCGCACCGGGCGCGACCTCGACGCTCACGGCGGCCGACTTGTCGCGCGAGTCCGTGAAGTGCACGGTCACTGGCTGCGGGCCGTCGACGTAGCCGACGGAGAGCCAGTCGTGCTGCAGCTCGTGCGTGGCGACGTGGCTGTAAACGCACACCGGCGCGCTGCCCACGTTGTGGAGCCCGACGGCGAGCCGCGTTCCCTGCACGCGCGTCACGAGCTCGAGCCTCGCCCCCGCAGGTGCGACGTAACCCAGCACGGCGCACGGTCGGAGGCCCGTCGACGGCGGCGGTCCGAAGGGATCCGCCTCCGGGGCGGCGCCCGGCGGCGCGCTCGTCGCGGTGCTCGGCGCTAGCGGGGGAGCGCTCGACGCGGCGCTCGGCGGCGCGAGCGGCCCGCCCGGCTGGCTCGCGGCGCTCGCACCGCCGCCGGGGCCCACGGGCGAGCCGCACGCCGCCGAGCCACCCGCGGCGGCGAGGCCGAGGAGCATCCAGGAGAGCGTGCGCTTCATCGGCCGTCGATACGGGCGAGCGGGCGGAAGGATCTGCCTTTCCGCGCGCGGTGCACGTGGCGGGGCTAGGCCGCGGGCCGCTGCGCCGTCACGACGGTGGAGCAGATGGGGCCGCCGATGTTGAGCGTCGTGCCGAGCCGGGCGTTGTTCACCTGCACGGGCGCAGGCGCCCTGCCTAGCAGTTGCTGGTGGATCCAGCCAACCATCGCGACGCCGGTCGCGCTGATGGGATGACCCTTGGCGATGAGCCCACCGGACGTGTTGATGGGGCACTTGCCCCCGACGCTCGCGTGGCCGTCCGTGAAGAACGGCAGGCCGCGCCCGGCGTCCGCGAAGCCCGTGATCTCGACGGACAGCGGGCCCATGACGGAGAAGCAGTCGTGCACCTCCTGGAGCGAGATGTCGGCCGGGCGCGCGCCCGCCATGCTCATCGCGCGCTGGAACGCCTTCTGCGCGCCCTCGGGTCGCAAGAGCTTGTCGCCGCGAGAAGCGAGCGACAGGCCGTCGACCGCGGCGCCGAAGCCGGCGAGCTCGGTCGCCTTCTGCTTCGGGATGCCGAGGCGGGCGAGGCCCTCGTCGTCGCACACGAGGATGCGCGCCCAGCCGTCGGAGATCTGCGAGCACTCGAAGAGCTTGAGCGGCAGATCCGGGAACAGGCGGTTCGAGCCGAGCACGAGCTTCGGCGTCACCGGCTCCTTCGTCTTGCACATGTGGGCGAGCGGGTTGTGCGCGGCGTTCGCGTAGAAGAGCGGCGGCACGGCCGCGAAGTCCTCCTCGCTGTAGCCGTAGGTCTTCAGGTAGCGATCCATGATGACCGCGAAGGCGTGAGGGAACGTGAACGGCGGGAAGAGGTCGTCCTTGTGCGCGGCCGTGCCGAGGGCGAGGCCGATCTTCTGCGAGTCGAGCTTGCCCTCGAGCGGGTGCATCTTCTCGCAGCCGAGGGCGAGGCCGACGTGCGCCACGCCGGCGAGGATCTGCGTCGCGCAGTCGACGACCGCGAGCCCGCCCGAGTCGCAGGCGTTCACGACGCCCTTGATGCTCTTGCCCGCGTAGGCCGGGTCGAGCGCGACGAGGCCCGCGGAGAGGGACTGGTCGCTGAGCAGCGGCGCGAGCAGCCCGGCGACCGCGACGTGCTCGACCTTCGTCCGGTCGACGTCCTCCAGGTCCTTGCTACCGGCGTCGCGCAGCATGTGCTCGATGGGGTAGTTGCCGAGCTTGCCGAACGAGCTCTGGGCGTACTTGGTGAGGTAGAGCTTCTTCACGGGGAACCTCCTCGACACGTGAGCACAGGGGAGCGGGGGCGCCGACGGCGTGCATTCTACGCCCGCGGGTGCCGGATGCGGGATCGTCCCCCCTATGTGCTCCCCGAAACCGGGAGGGAAAGGGGGAATGCAGGGTCATGGGGCGATTGGCTCCCGGTTCTTGGGGAGCCGATCGAGGCCACGGCGGATGCGGGCCCGGTCGGCGGGCTCGGCACCGAGCGAGCGCAGCCGTGACGCGCGACTGCTATGCTCGAGCCATGATGCGCTCGGTCGTGACCCTGGCGGGGGCGGCGTTCGTGGCGGCGGCGACGGGCTGCAGCAGCGTGGTCACCGTCGACGGGGCTGGAGGCTCGGGCACCGGAGGCTCGGGCACCGGAGGCTCGGGTACCGGAGGCTCGGGTACCGGAGGCTCGGGCACCGCCGGCTCGAGCGGATTCGTGCACGGCGTCGTGCGGCTCGCGCACCTCGAGGAGGCGAGCGTCGCGACCTGGGAGCAGCTCACGCTCTCGGCGGCGTTCTACACCGAGCCCTGGGACCCCGACGTGCCCACCTCGGGCCTCGTCGACTCGCTTCCCACGCCGGACGGCGTCGTGTGCGACCTCTACTACCAGTCGGGCGGCATGCCCCCGGACCCGCCGCCCCCGGAGCCGCCGCCCGAGGTCGACGCCGGGCACCTGACGGCGGGCACGGTCGTCGACTGGCTCGCGATCGACTTCGACGGGACGCACTACGGCATCGATTCCCGCGCCACCGGCGATCCGCAACACCCCCTGCCCGCCTGGCTCGTCCCGGGCCCGGTCGATCTCGCGTTCGCCGGCGCGGGCTCCGCCGCCGTCCCCGCCTTCACGGCCCCGGCCGTCCTGCCGTCCGCCGCGACCATCCTCGCCCCGCCCCCCGGCCCGACGCCCGCCCCCCTCGACCCCGACGGCACGCACCTCGTCGCGTGGCAGCCCGGCGACGCGAGCGAGATCGGCGTGCGCTTCGACTTCAACCTCGACTGGGACAACGCGATCTTCCTCTGCCACCCGCCGCCCGGCGTGACCGAGCTCAAGCTCCCCCACGCCTGGCTCACGCAGTTCACGTGGGGCTCGGGCTCCCTCACCATCGAGGCCCGCAACCCGAGCGTCGCGCCCCCGGCGTCGGCCTACGTGGCCGTGCGCCCGGTGCGCGCGACGCGGCAGAACGTGTACTTCGAGGTGTGGTAGGCGTCTGGTCGGGCGCCGCCGTCACCGGGGCCCACTCAAGGCCCTTGACCTTCGCCAGACGGGACCCGGACGACCTGGGCGGGGTGCTCGGGCTGGGGCGGGACGACGCCGAGGGCGCGGGTGAAGGCGAGCGGGTAGTCGATGGTGAGGATGGTGTCACCGGGCGGCGGGAAGCTCATGCCGTAGGCGCTGCGGATGACGCAGGCCGTGACCTTGGCGGCCTCGAGCTCGTCGGAGGAGCGGCCGTTGACCTGGGAGACCGAGCCGTCGCGGCCGATGATGAAGCGCAGCTCGATGCGGCCCTCGAGCGTGGGGTTGCGGCGCAGGCCCTTCTCGTAGCAGCCGACCGCGCGCCCGAGGCGCCGGGCAACCTGCTCGACGACCTCGATGGGCACGATGTGCTCGCGGTAGCCGCCGCCGCCCATGCGGATGATCGGCGGCTCGTCGGGCTCGGGCGAGCGCGGCAAGGCGGCGAGCGGCGGGTCGAGCGGCGGGGGCACGAGGCCGGACGCATGGGTCCGGAGGGCCGCGCAGAGCGCGCGTCGCGCGCTCGCCGAGCTTGGCCGGAGCGGCTCGAAGTCCCCGTGGCCGATGCCCTGCGCGCGGCAGTGCAGGTCGTAGAGGAGCTTCGCCTCGGGGGCGAGGTCACCGCCGCAAGCGGGGCGCTCGGGCGTCATGACCTTCAAGGTCTCGAGGTAGAGCAGGCCGGCGCGCGGAGCGTCCTCGTGGTCCGGGTGATGGACCGTGACGTCGCGCAGGGCCGCGGCGGCCTCCGGCCACCGGTGCGCGGCGGCGAAGATGCGCGCGCGGTCGAGCTTCGCGGCGACGTAGCTGTCGTAGGCCTGGCCGAATGAGCGGGGCGGCTCGCCGAGGCAGAGGTAGCGGCCGAGGGCGGCGACGCGCGCCTCGAGCTCCGGGCGGAGCGTCTCGCGTGGCCCGGGCTCGATGCCTTGAGCGGCAAGCCCGAAGTCGGGGCGCTCGGCGTAGCAGGCGACCGCGCGGTAGACGGGCTCGGCCGCGTCCGGCGTGAGCGCGTGGAGCTCGTCGTAGGCAGGGGCGCACTCGGCCCGGCGCTCCTCCGTGTCGAGCTCGGCGAGCGCCCACTTCAGCCGGTGGGCGGTCGGTCGCGCCGCCGGCAACAGCTCGATCTCGGCGGACGAGAAGTCCGCCTCGCCGAAGGCGCCGAGCAAGAGGCGGTAGAGCGCTCGCGCGGCGCCGAACGCGCGGTTGTCGCGGGTACCCCACACGCCGCGCGCGCCGGCGGCCTCGATGTGCCAGCGGGTCGCGACCTCGGTCCCGAGGGAGAGCACGGCGGCCCGGCAGCTCGCCACCGCGGGCGCGATCACACCTCCCGGCGGACCGCTCGCCGCGAGCCGCTGCAAGCGCTCGACCTCGCGTTTCAACGCTTCGAGCACGGGCGGCGGGTAGCTCTTCATGCCGACGACCGCGCGCGTGCGTCCGACGCCGTAGGCGCAGGCGCGCGGACTCGCCCCGTCGCGCCGCTCGAGCTCCTCGTAGAGCGCCGCGGCGCTCGCGAGCTCACCCGTGCGCTCGGCCTCGCGCGCGACGGCCTCGACGAGCTCGAGCGCCCGCCGATCGCCCTCGTCCCCCGCCGGCGCGAGCGCCCGCAAGACGTCGTACGCCGTCGCAGGATCCCCGTGCCGAGCAAGGAGCGCCACGAGCTCGCGCCGCGCGTGCTCGCCGAGCTCGCGACCGAGCCGGACCACCTTCACGAGCTCCGCCTGCGCCGCCCCGGGCTCACCGAGGAGCCAGAGCGTGCGGGCGAGCTGGAAGCGGGCGTAGGGCTCGAGCTCCCCTGCCCCTTGCGGCACGGCGAGGAAGGACTCGTAGCCGGTGCGCGCGAGCGGGAGCTGCTTGTCGTCGGAGGCAGCGGCGGCGAACGCGGCGTCGGCGGCGAGCAGGGGCTTCTGGGCCGAGGGGTCGAGGCGCGGGAGGAGCTCGTCGCGGTGCGCCAGCGCGGCGATCGCCGCGGTCGGGACCGGCACCTCGACCGGGAGCGGCCGCGGATCGACGAGCTGCGAAGGGCGCGGCCAGATCATGGGCTCGCCCTGGGCGGGCGTGCGCGCCGGGCAGGTGAAGAGCGAAGAGACGACGGGCTCGGGGAGGCAGCGGTCGGGAGCGGAGGGAACCGTCGGGACGGGCGCAGGCCTCGGCAGGACGGTGGACGCAGGGGGGACGCAGGTCGCGAGGAGCAGAGAGAGCGTTGCCAGGGCGCGAGCTCGCGGGGGGCGCGGCGGGTTCATCGCGGGGAGCGTCGCGCGGTCGAGGGGGAGCGGCAAGGAAGGAAGGCCCGAGCATCGCTGCGCCCGCGTGCGGCGGCGAGTGCGTGTCGGCGGGCCGCTGGGGGCGCGTGCCGGTCGAGTTGACCTGCGTCACGACAGGAAAGCGCGCGTGGCCGTCCTCGGCGAGTGGCAGGCTCCCAGCCGTTGCGCTAGCGTCCGCCCCGCCAAACGAAGGAGCTCTCCATGACCCCGATTAAGAGCGCAGCCGTGATCGGGGGGGGCGTGATGGGCAGTGGCATCGCAGCGCACCTCGCGAACGCGGGCGTGCGTGTGCTGCTGCTCGACATCGTCCCCCCGGATCTGAAGGACACCGAGAAATCCGATCCGAAGGCGCGCAACCGCTTCGCGCAGGGCGGCCTCGACAAGGCCGTCAAGTCGCGGCCGGCCGCCTTCTTCCACGGCTCGTTCGCCGGGCTCGTCTCGGTGGGCAACGTCGAGGACGACCTCGGCAAGCTCGCGAGCGTCGATCTCGTCGTCGAGGCGATCATCGAGAAGCTCGAGCCGAAGCGCGCGCTGTTCCAGAAGCTCGAGAAGATCGTGGCGCCGCACTGCGTGGTCGCCTCGAACACCTCGGGCCTGCGCATCGCGGCGATGATGGAGGGCTTCTCGCCCGCGTTCAAGCAGCGCTTCCTCGTCATGCACTTCTTCAACCCGGTCCGCTACATGAAGCTCCTCGAGCTCGTGGTCGGCCCGGACACGTCGCAGGAGACGCTCGAGCAGATCCGGCGCTTCGGCGAGGACCGGCTCGGCAAGGGCGTCGTGCTCGGCAAGGACACGCCGAACTTCGTCGGCAACCGCATCGGCGCGCACGCGATGATGGCGGCGATCCACCAGATGCTCGCCGACGATCTCGCGCCCGAGGACGTCGACAACATCACGGGCCTGCCGATGGGGCACCCGAAGAGCGCGAGCTTCCGCACGGCGGATCTCGTCGGCCTCGACACCTTCGCCCACGTGGCCGACAACTGCTACGCGGCGTTGACGTCGGACGAGGACCGCGACGTCTTCAAGCTGCCGGACTTCGTGCGGCAGATGGTGGAAAAGAAGCTCCTCGGCGACAAGACGAAGGGCGGCTTCTACAAGAAGGGCCCGGACAAGAGCCTCCAGACCCTCGATCCGAAGACCCTCGCCTACCGCGCCAAGGGCGGGGACGAGGCGATCGCCAAGCTCACGAAGGGCCTGTCGAAGATCGAGGACCCGAAGGAGCGCCTGCGCAAGCTCATGGCCGACGGCGGCAAGGCCGGCGCCTTCGCCTGGAAGGTGCTGTCGCGGAGCCTCGCCTACTCGGCGCGCCGCATCGGGGAAATCGCCGACGAGGTCACGGCCGTCGATGACGCCATGAAGTGGGGTTACAACTGGGAGCTCGGGCCCTTCGAGGCCTGGGACGCGCTCGGTTTCGCCGCCACCCTCGAGCGCATGCAGAAGGAGGGCGTGAAGCTCCCGGCGAGCGTGCTCGCCATGAAGGACAAGGGCGCGACCGGCTTCTACAAGGGCGCCGAGGTCTGGGATCTCGTGAAGGGCGCCTACGTGCCGCGCCAGCTCGATGCGCGCAACCGGTCGGTCGTCGAGCTCCGCAAGGGCAGCGCCCCCGTCTTGAAGAACGACGGTGCCGAGGCCTGGGATCTCGGCGACGGCATCCTCGGGCTCACCTTCAAGAGCAAGGCGAACAGCCTCGATCCCGACGTCATCAAGATGCTCGGCGACGCGGCGACCGAGGCCGAGAAGAACTTCCGCGGCCTCGTCATCGCGAACCAGGGCGAGCACTACTGCGTCGGCGCGAACGTGTTCCTCGTCGTCATGGCGGCGGGCCAGAAGAACTGGGACCAGATCCGCGGCATGGTGAAGGCCTATCAGGACGTGACCCAGCGCCTGAAGTACGCGACCGTGCCCATCGTCGCGGCGCCCTACGGCATGACGCTCGGCGGCGGGCTCGAGCTCTGCTTCGCCTGCTCCACCGTGCAGGCGGCGGCCGAGACCTACGCGGGCCTCGTCGAGGTCGGCGTCGGGCTCATCCCCGGCGGCGGCGGCACGCTCAACATGCTGTGGCGGGCCTTCGAGGGCATCCCCGAGGGCGCGCAGCTCAACACGCAGGAGCTCGTCACCCAGACCTTCAAGAACATCGCGATGGCCAAGGTCGCGACCAGCGCCGACGAGGCCAAGGCGTTCGGGTACTTCCGGCGCCAGGACGGCGTGTCCTTCGACCGGTCGCGGCAGGTGACCGAGGCGAAGGCACGCGCCGTCGGCCTTGCGGAGGCCGGGTACCGTCCGCCCACGCCGCGGAGCTACGTGCTCCCGGGCGAGGGCGGCATCGCGACCCTCTCCTTCATGGTCGACGCCCTCGTCGCCGGCGGGTACGCCTCGGAGCACGATGGGCTCATCGCGCGCAAGCTCGCCGTCGTCCTCTGCGGCGGGCGCGGCGGCGCGGCGCGACCGGTGACGGAGGACGAGGTGCTCGAGCTCGAGCGCGAGGCCTTCGTCAGCCTGTGCGGCGAGGCGAAGAGCCAGGAGCGCATGCAGTACATCCTCATCAACAACAAGCCCCTGCGGAACTAAGGGAGCGACCCATGCAGAACATCGTCATCTTGGATGCTGTCCGCTCGGCCGTGGGCCGGGGCGGCAAGGGCTCGCTCGCGCTGCGGCGGCCGGACGAGCTCGCGGGCGAGGTCGTACGCGGCCTCCTCGCGCGCCTGCCCCAAATCAAGCCGGCGGACGTCGAGGACTTCGTGCTCGGCTGCGCCTTCCCCGAGGGTGAGCAGGGCCTCAACATCGCGCGGGTCGTGGGCATGCTCGGCGGGCTGCCCGTCGAGACGAGCGCCGTGACCGTCAACCGCTTCTGCTCGAGCGGCCTGCAGGCCATCGCGCTCGCGGCCGGCTCGATCGCGCTCGGCTCGGCGGACGTCGTCGTGGCGGGCGGGGTCGAGTCGATGAGCATGGTGCCGATGACGGGCAACAAGCTCTCGGCCTCGCTCGAGGCCGTCGAGCGCTTCGCATCGGTGTACACGCCGATGGGCATCACGGCCGAGACCGTGGCGAAGCGCTTCGAGGTGAGCCGCCAGGCCCAGGACGAGTTCGCGCTCCGCAGCCAACAGAAGGCGGCCGCGGCGCAGAAGGCGGGCCGCTTCGATGCCGAGATCGTCCCGGTGACGGCGCTCTCTTACAAGAACGGCGAGCGCGTGCCCCGCGAGTTCAAAGTGGACGAGCTGCCGCGCGCGGACACGACGCTCGAGGGGCTCGCGGCCCTCAAGCCCGTGTTCGCGCTCAACGGCACGGTCACGGCCGGCAACGCCTCGCCCGTCTCGGACGGCGCCGCGGCGGCGCTCGTGACGAGCGCGGACAAGGCGAAGGCGCTCGGCGGCAAGCCCCTCGGGTACTTCCGCCACTTCGTCACGGTCGGGGTCGATCCGGCGATCATGGGCATCGGGCCCGTGCCGGCCATCCGGAAGCTCTTCGCGAAGACCGGCCTCTCAGTGAAGGACGTCGACCTCTTCGAGGTGAACGAGGCCTTCGCGAGCCAGTCGGTGTACTGCCAGCGCGAGCTCGGCATCCCCGACGACAAGCTCAACGTGAACGGCGGCGCCATCGCGCTCGGCCACCCGCTCGGGTGCACCGGCGCGAAGCTCGTCGCGACGGCTCTGTACGAGCTTCGTCGTCGCGGCGGTCGCTACGCCGTCGTGAGCATGTGCATCGGCGGCGGCATGGGCGCCGCGGGACTCTTCGAGCGCGCCGGCTGACGGGCGCCACGCGCGTCTTCGCCGGCGTGCGCGGGCGCGGTGCGGGCTCCCGGGGGGGACCGCGCCGCGCCCGTTTTGCATTTCGACCTTCGACCGCCTTCAGGTCGCGGCGCCGAGGGCCGCCTCGATGTCCTTCTCGAGGGACTCGGGCTTGTCGTTCGGCGCGTAGCGCTCGAGCACCTGCCCGTCGCGGCCGACGAGAAACTTCGTGAAGTTCCACTTGATGGCCTCGGTACCGAGGACGCCGGGGCGGGCCTTCTTGAGGGCGACGTAGAGCGGGTGCGCGTCGCCGCCGTTCACGGCGAGCTTCGCGAACATCGGGAAGGTGACGTCGAAGCTCGTCGAGCAGAAGGCCTTGATCTCCGCCTCGTCGCCGGGCTCCTGCGCGCCGAACTGGTTGCACGGAAAGCCGAGCACGGCGAAGCCGCGCGCCGCGTACTTCCTGTGGAGCTTCTCGAGCCCGTCGTACTGTGGCGTGAAGCCGCACTTGCTCGCGACGTTGACGACGAGCAGCACCTGGCCCCGGTACGCCTCGAGGGTCGTGCTCGCGCCGTCGATGGTCCGGACCGGGATGGCGTAGATCGATTCGGTCATGCGTTCCTCCAGGGGCGGAACCATGGCGCGCGCCGGGGTCGCGCGCCACGCCTAGCGGCGCGCTACTCGCTCTCGGGCCCCGGCGCGGCCGGGCGCACCTTCAGGCTCTTCCAGCGCGAAAGCTCGACGAGGCCGGCGGGCGCGCCACGCGGCTTCGAGACGTCCGCGGCGCGACAGACGTGCACCTCGACCTTCGGGGCGCCGCGCGCCTTGGAGTACCAGGCGGCCGCGGCTGCGGCGACCTCGAGGACGGTGCGCGGGACCTCGACGCGGTCGGGGTTGCGCACGACGACGTGGCTCCCCGCCGTGCCGCCCGCGACGTGCATCCAGAGGTCCTGCGGCTCGGCGACGTCGAAGGTGAGGTAGTCGTTGTCGTCGGCGCCGCGGCCGATGAGGACCTCGAAGCCCTCGACGAGGACGGTGCGGTAGGGGCGACCTTTGCTGGCCAAGGTCACGGGTGCATAGCGGGGCGGCGGCGCGGGGAGAAGAGCGGGCGCCGGTTGGTTGACTTGGGACTAGACCCAAATCAAGCGATTAGCGCTTAGCACTTAGCATTTAGCCTAAGAATATCGAGATGATACGTGCCGTCACGGGGCGTCACCGTTTCACCTGAAACGTGCCATCGGGGCGCACCTGGAGAACCGGCAACACTGCG
>JACRDA010000289.1 GCA_016212965.1 Myxococcales bacterium | reverse complement strand
TGGTGCCGAACGGGGCCGCGAGTCGCGCGGTGGCGCCGGGCTCGCAGCGGCGGCGGCCGCGTCGGGCTGGGAGTCCCGCGGTGGCGGTGACGGGCTGCGTGCGACGCCCTCGCGCGCCGGCGGCTCGCGGGGCGTGCCGAGCGGCGCGAGCGTGTGGTCGAAGCGCACCGGTGCCGCGGCCGGTGTGGGCCGGGCGCTCTCGTCGCGGGGGCGATCGCTGCGCGTGAAGTCGACCACGGGCACGCTCTGCGGGGGCGGCGCGCTCTCGCCGTCGGGCAGGGCACGGGCTCGGACCCCTTCGCGGTGGGGCTCGGTGAGGCGGCGCTGGCGGGCGGGGCGCCCCACCTCCGCGGCCCCCTTGCGCTCGGTCGCCGTGGCCGTCGGGTCACCCGCGAACCCGAGGCCGAGCTGGGGCGCCCGGCCGCTCGCGATCGCCCGTGCGAGCGCCGTCGCGCCGCGCACCGTCGCATGCTCCTTCGCCGGCTCGAGGCCTCGCCCGAGGGTCTCGCGTGCCGCGCGCACCAACGGCTCGAGCCCGCCGAGGCCGCCGGAGACGAGGGCGCCGTCGAGCGCGGGTCGCCCGCAGCGCGTCCACAGCTCCGCGAGGCTCGCCGCGACGGCCGCGGCCAGGCGCCCGGCGAGCAGATCCATCTGCCACCGATCGACGACCACGCGCAGCCGAGTGCCGTCGCTACGCGCGAACGACCGACTCGCCTGGGCGCGCTCCGCGAGCTCGCGCTTTGCGCCCTCGACGGCGCGCCACAGCGCCGGTTGCAGCGGCAGCTCGCACCCCTCGAGCGCCGCGGTGGCGAGCTCGACGTCGAAGTCGTCGCCGCCGAGCTCGGCGTCACCCGCGCTCCCGACGAGGTCGAGCAGGCCCTCGCCCGCCCGCACGAGGCCCGCCCCGTACCCGCCTGCGCCGGCATCGAGGACGAAGGCGAGTCGCGCGTCGCCCCGCGCGCGCCCGAACGCGAGCGCGGCGACATCGGGGACCAGGGCCAGCAACTCGAGCCCGGCGGAGCGCACCGCCGCACGCAGCGCCTCCCGCTCCGGGAGCCCGTACCAACCGGGCACCGTGACCACCACCTGGTGAGGGCCGACGCCGGCTGCCCGCCGGGCCGCCTCGCGCAGGAGCAGCGCCACACCGGCGGCGACACCCGCGGCGGCGCCGTCGGCGCCCTTCACCCAGAGCTCGCCGCCGCGCTCGACACCGGTCGCGTCGACCCGCTCGAGCACGCGCCTCACGAGCGGGTCGGAGGGGGTGCGGCCGAGGAGGCGCTTCACCCCGGGAATCGCACCTGCGGCACCCGGCTCGGCGAGCTCCCAGGCGCCGCGTCGGGCGAGGGCGAGGCTCGCTGGCAGGACCGCCGGCTCGTCCGCCGACGACCGTGGCGGTTCCGCGCCGGTCGCGGGCGCCGACAGCGCACGCAGTGCTGCGGTACCGAAATCGATGCCGACGACCGCCACTCCACCGATATAACAGAGTCTCGGCCGACGGGTGGCATGGACGGCGTTCCGCAGTCGCGGGGCACGCCGCCCGGGTGCTTCGGGCGCGTCCGCTCATGCCGGGCGCGGAGTGCCGCGCTATGGTGCGCGACGTGGTCACGGAAGCCCTACCCCTCGGGACCCGCATCTGGTTCGCGATCGCCTGTTTCTTCAAGGTGCTCTTCGACGGCGCCTTCGCGGCCCGGGCCTTCGCCGTCCGGCGGGCGCTGCCCGCGCCCGCCGCCCCGGAGGCCGAGGTCGGGGCGCCGGCGCGGCACGAGCCGTCCGAGCCGCCGGGTGAGCGCGCGAGCCGCCCCGCAGCGACGCCGTCGCGCTCCGAGGTGGCGCCCGGCGCCGCGCTCGACGCGAAGCCCCTGCAGCTCCTGTCGTTGCTGCAGCGCGAGGGTCGCTTCGTCGACTTCCTCCAACAGGACGTGGCCGGCTTCGACGATGCCGACCTCGGCGCCGCAGCGCGGGTGGTGCACGAGGGCTGCAGGCGCGCGCTCCGCGGCCATGCGGACATCGAGCCGCTGCGCAGCGAGGCGGAGGACAGCACGGTCGAGGTGCCGCGCGGCTACGACCCGAGCGAGTGCAAGCTCACGGGCCGCGTCTCGGGCAGCCCACCGTACCGCGGCACGCTGCGGCACCGCGGGTGGCGCGTGAGCAGGCTCGCCTTGCCCGAGACGCTGCCGGGGCACAACGCAACCGTGCTCGCGCCCGCGGAGATCGAGCTATGACCGCCGGTAGCGCGCCGCGCTTCGCCGTGGGGATCGACCTCGGCACCACGCACTGCGCGATGGCGGTCGCCGCGCTCGGCGAGCCGCCCGGCAGCGAGACCCCCGTCGAGGTGGTCGAGGTCGACCAGCTCGTCGGCCCCGGCGAGCTCGAGAGGCGGCTGCTGCTGCCCTCGTTCGTCTACTTCCCCCCCGAGTCGGAAGGGGCCCTGCCGCTGCCCTGGGACCCCGAGCGTCGCTACTGCATCGGCGAGCACGCGCGCGCCCGCGCGCCGGAGGCGCCCGGCCGCGTCGTCTCGAGCGCCAAGAGCTGGCTCTGCCACCCGAGCATCGACCGACGCAGCGGCATCCTGCCGCTCGGGGCGCCCGACGACCTCGAGAAGATCTCGCCCGTCGAGGTGAGCTTTCGCCTGCTCGACCACCTGGGCGAGGTGTTCGCCCGCCGCTACGGCGTGCCGCTCGGCGAGCAAGACGTGGTGCTCGCGGTGCCCGCCTCCTTCGACGCACAGGCCCGCGAGCTCACCGTCGAGGCGGCGACGGTCGCGGGCATCGAGGAGCCGATCCTGCTCGAGGAGCCCCAGGCGGCGCTCTACGCCTGGATCGATCGCAGCGGCGAGGCGTGGCGGCAGCAGCTGCGTCCGGGCGACGTCGTGCTCGTGGTCGACATCGGCGGCGGCACGACCGACCTCTCGGCCATTGCGGCCGAGGAGCGCGACGGCGCTCTCGAGCTCGAGCGCATCGCGGTCGGCGACCACATCCTGCTCGGCGGCGACAACATGGACCTCTTGCTGGCCCACCGCCTGCGCGCCGAGCTCGAAGCGCGCGGCGCCGAGATCGGCGCCCTCGAGATGGCCGCACTCGGACACGCCGCGCGCGCCGCCAAGGAGCGCATGCTCGGGCCGAGGCCGCCCGAGAAGGTGCCCGTGGCCATCGCGCGGCGCGGCGCCAAGCTCGTCGGCGGGGCGCTGCGCGGCGAGCTCGACCGCGCGACGGTGGAGTCGCTCCTGCTCGACGGCTTCTTCCCCGAGGTGCCCGCGGACGCCGCCCCGGCGCCGCGCCCGCGCGCCGCCCTGCGACAGCTCGGCTTGCCGTACGCGTCCGACCCGGCGGTCACGAAGCACCTCGCGCAGTTCCTGGCGCGTCACCGCGGTGCGCGCGGCGGAGCGGGGGCGCTGCTGCGCCCGAGCGCCCTGCTCTTCAACGGCGGCGTGCTCGCGAGCAAGCGCGTCCGCGAGCGGCTGCGCACGACGCTCGACGGCTGGCTCACCGCCGACGGCGCCGAGCCGGCGCGCGAGCTGCCGGGCGCCGACCTCGACCTCGCCGTCGCGCGCGGCGCGGCCTACTACGGACGCGTGCGCCGCGGCCGCGGCGTGCGCATCCGCGGCGGCACCGCGCGGGCGTACTACGTCGGCATCGAGGGCGCCGCGCCGGCGGTGCCGGGCGTCGAGCCGCCCGTGTCGGCGCTGTGCGTCGCGCCCTTCGGGATGGAGGAGGGCACCGCGGCCGCCTTCCCGGCCGAGGAGCTCTACGCGGTCGTCGGGGAGCCCGTGCGCTTCCGGTTCTTCGCCTCGAGCGTGCGGCGCGACGACCGGGCGGGCGAGCGCATCGACCTCGCGCCTGGCGGGGGCGGCCCAGCGGCGCGGCGCGCCCGCCCGGGCGAGCTCGAGGAGCTCGCGCCGATCGAGGTCGTGCTCCCGACCGAGGGGCGCGCCGAGGGGGACGTCGTCCCGGTCCACCTCGGGGCCAGCGTCACCGCGATCGGCACCCTGCTCCTCGAGGCGGTCCCGCTCGAGCCCCGCAAGGACGGCGAGCGCTGGCGCGTCGAGCTCAACGTGCGCGGGGCGCGCTGAGCCCCGAATCGGCGGCGCCGCGCGCCCCGCTCGCGGGCGGTCTTGCCGCCGACCCGCCGTGATGGAAGCGTGCGGTCTGCACGCGCGGGGTGCGCGTCGCTCCGAGGTCCAGCACATGACAGTCATCGGCAGGTCGCGTCCGTCCCGTTCCGTCCGACACTTCGCCTGCAGCGCACGAGGTGCGCGGTTCGGGCTCGGCGCCCTGGCGCTCGGCGGCCTGCTCGGGCTCGGCTGTGGAGACGCGGCGACGGGCCCGGGCGGCCCGAGCGGCAGCACCGGCGACTCGTGCCTGTCGCAGTGCCAGAAGTACGCGCAGTCCACGCTCGAGCTGCGTGAGCGAACCTTGAAGGAGATCTTGAAGGACGCGTCGGAAGACGTGCAGAAGGCGGCGCTCGGCTTCGCGAAGGACGACGCGAAGGACCTGTCCGGCACCTGCGAGAAGCGCTGCTCGGCCAAGGACGACATCAAGCGCAAGGTCGGCTCCTGCAACGTCAAGGACGCGCTCGGCTTCCTGGCGTGTATGAACAAGGCGATGCCCGACGACCCGAAGACCGAGGAGGGCCCCCACTCCTGCGTCGTCGAGAAGCGCTCGCTCTGCGTCGAGTACACCGGCCCGAAGCTCAAGATGAGCGACGTGAAGCCTGCCTGCCGCGCGCTCTACGAGGGCAAGTACGAGAAGGGTGGCTGCACGAGCGACGGGTCCATCGCCACCTGCGTCATCGCCAAGGGCGGCGACTCCGAGCGCACCACCTACTACTACGGCCGCGGGGACATGACCGTGCAGAAGGCGAACGAGGCCTGCGTCGGCGAGTTCAAGGCCAAGGACGCCGGTCCGGCCGCGAGTGGCAGCGCCAGCGCGAGCGCCAGTGCGAGCGCCAGTGCGAGCACGACCGCGAGTGCCTCGGCGGCGCCGAGCGCGAGCGCGTCCCCCGCGCCCACCGCAGCTCCGAAGTAGCCCGAAGGGCGCGGCCTTCGCCTCGCCCGCAGCCTCGCTCAGCCGTCGTCGCGACCCTCGGCGCGCAGCCGGACGGCGTCGACGAGCATGCGTGCGCCGTCCTCTTGGCAGTTGTTCACGAGCTCGAGCGGCAGGGGCATCTTCGGGAGCATCAGCACCTCGACGGTCACCTCGCAGCGGTCGGCGTCGATCGCGCGGAGCTGCCAGCGCCCCTGGAGCTCCTTCAGGTTGCCCTCGACGTAGCGCTCCTCGATGACCTCCACGCCGTCGACGAGCGTCGGCTTCGGGAAGTCGAGGCGCGCCCACAGACGCAGGGCGCCGTAGAGGAGCTTGACGGACATGTACACCTCGTGGGCGCCGTCGGGCTTCTTGCCGACCACGCGCGCGGTGTCCCAGTAGGGCATGAACTCGGGGTAGCTCTTGAAATCGTAGAGCGTGGCGCGGACCCGCTCGATGGGCGCGCGCACGACGACGCGCGCGCGCCCGCGGACGAAGTCCGACCCCGGGATGGGGATGCGCTCCGACACCGGCTCGTCGAAGACGGCCGGGTCGACGACGTGGCTGGCGCCTTCGTCGGCAGCGAGGGAGCCGAGCCTCGTGCCGCCTCCCTCGTCGGAGGCGTGCAGGGTCGTGGCGCAGCCGCTCGCGAGGGCGGCGGCGACGCCAAGGATGCAGAGCGAGGGACGGCTCGGGTAGGTGCTCATGAGAGGATGGACCGAAGGCTCCACTGCGCGATGTGTCGAATTTTCGTCACTCAAGGGCATAGGAAGAGACGTCGCCGCGACGCGCGGCTCCCGATCCCTCGCTCCCTTGGACGGCTCGCCGGCATCCGGACGAGCCCGTCACGACCCAGCTACCGGTGGAGCGTAACTCTATTCTGCGCCTGGAATCCAGGATGTTGATTTCGTCGCCACGCGGGGCGGGACCTGGGCGCCGCGTCGCGCACCTGGCCGAGCTCGGCCGCCGGGGAGCCTGCTCAGTTGCGGCCCAGGAACTGCAAGCCGACGATGCAGCCGTCGCGCGCCTCGCGGCTCCACACGATTCGGCCCCGCTCGAGCGTCTCCTTGCCGGACGGGAACCGCACCCGCAGCAGGCACACGTCTCCGGCGCGCAGCGGGTAGTCGACCGCGATCCGCATGCCCCCGACGCTGGCGTTGATCGTGATCCCCGACGCCATGGCCGGCTCGAGGAGCTCCACGTCGGCCTGCACCGGCCAGCGCTCGTAGGCTCTGCGCTGTCCGTGGTGGAGCGCCGTGTCGCCCCGTCCAGCCGGCAAGGTAAGTGACAGACGATCCATGGTTGCGAGGGAACCCCCGGGGGAGAAGGTGAAGCGTTGCGCAAGAACCGGCGTGCGAAGTCTCGAGCGCTCCACCGAGCAAGTCGCGCGCCAGGCCGTCGGACTGCCGCCGCATGGTGGTGAGAACGCTGCTATTCCAGATACTTGCGCGCCGTGCGCGCACCGTCGCCGAGCGCCGCCGCGGGTACCGGTTCGCAACTTTTTTCACGTCGTGCAATCGGTTGTGTCTCGGAGGTCGGCCCGTGGCGCCGACGGTCCGCATCGGACCCAACGCCGGCCAGCCGTCGCGTCTTACGTCGAGCAGCGGCCGATCTCCCCGCGGCTCGCGCTTGCGTTCCGGGCCCGAAGGCGTCATCCGGACCGGGATGGGTCGGGTCGTCGGGCGCAGGGACTGGGCGGACGGGCTGTTCTCGCTGTCGGTGGCAGCGGAGCTCGAGCCCTACCGGCCCGGTCAGTTCGTGAACCTCGGGCTCGAGCTCGACGGGGAGCTCGTCCGCAGGGCCTACTCCCTCGCGTCCCCGCACGGCGCGGTCGTCGACGTACTGGTCACGGTCGTGCCCGGCGGGCGGCTGTCGCCCGCGCTCGCGCGGCTCTCTGTCGGCGACGAGCTCTTCGTCGAGCCCGTGGCCCAGGGCTTCTTCACGCTCGACTACGTGCCACCCGCCGCCGAGCTGTGGCTGCTCGCGACCGGCACCGGCCTCGCGCCGTTCCTCGCGATGCTGCGGAGCGGCGAGCCCTTCCGGCGCTTCGAGCGGGTGGTGCTGGTGCACGGCGTGCGCGAGCGCGCCCACCTCGCATACGCCGACGAGCTCGCGGCGCTCGGGCGGAGCCACGCCGGGCGGCTGCGGCGGGTCGCCTGCGTGACGCGCCAGGCGGTCGCCGAGGGCGTCGCCGGGGCGACGGACTCCGACGGGCTCGCCTGGCTCGGCGGGCGCGTCCCCGCGGCGCTCGCCGACGGGCGGCTCGAGCGTGCGGCGGGCGCGGCGCTCGAGCCGGCGCGCGTGCACGTCCTCATGTGCGGCAACCCGGCGATGGTCGACGCGGCGACCACGGTCCTCGAGGCGCGCGGTCTGCGGCGGCACCGGCAGCGTGCCTCCGGACACTTCGCCGCCGAGCGTTTTTGGTGACGCGCCGCATGCCGGCGCGACGCGGACCGGCTACGCTTCGAGCACGACCCGAGCGCGCACCGTGAGCGAACCCAGAGCTGCGCCGAGCGACTGCGAGACGGTGATCGTGTCCGACATGCACCTGTCGGAGGCGCACGTGCCCGACCCGAGGCGCCCGATGTGGATGGGCTACAAGCGCCGCGAGTTCTTCGTCGATGCCGACTTCGCCCGGCTGTGCGCGCACTTTGCCGACCGCGCCGAGCGGCCGCTCGAGCTCGTGCTGAACGGGGACGTGTTCGACTTCGACAACGTGGTGCGGCTCCCGCCTCGCTCGACCGGGGACGTCGACTGGCTCGGACGCCTGCGCGGTCTCGCGAGCGAGGAGTGGATGAGCCTGCACAAGATCGACGTCATCCTCGGTGACCACCCGGAGTGGGTGGCGGCGCTGCGAGACTTCGTGGCCCGTGGGCACCGCGTGGTGTTCGTGCTCGGCAACCACGACTGCGAGCTCGCGTGGCCGAGCGTGCAGGAGCGCATCCTGCGGGCGCTCGGCGTCGACACGACGCGACCCTCGCAGGTCGCCGCGAGCGAGCCGCCGTCGAGCGGCGACGGGAACGACCAGCGCGTACCGCCCCCGCTCGAGGAGCCCGTGGTGTTCTGCTCCTGGTTTTACCTCGCCGGGGGCGACACCTTCGTGAGCCACGGACACCAGTACGATCCCCTGTGCGCCCAGAAGAACGCCATCGACCCGCTCATCTCGCTCAACGGCCGGCCGCGCGTGCGCATCCCCTTCGGCGATCTCGCGGGGCGCTATCTCCTGAACGGCATGGGCTACTTCAACCCCCACGCGACGCAGAACTACATCATGAGCGGCGTGGCCTACCTGCGCTTCTTCCTGCGCTACATGGTGCGCACCCAGCCCTTGCTCGTGTGGACCTGGTTCTGGGGCGCGATCGCGACCTTCGTCATCGCGATGCGCGAGCACTGGTCGCCGGCCATGACCGACCCCTTGCTCGTCGACGACAAGGTGCGCGCCATCGCGAGGCGCGCGCGCGTGAGCCCCGCCATGGTGCGCAAGCTCGCGGCGCTCGACGTGCCCTCGGTGTGCCACAACCCGCTGTCGGTGGCGCGCGAGCTGTGGCTGGACCGCGGCCTGCTCTTCATCGCCGTGCTTCTCGGGGCCTGGCAGGTCGTGCTCGTCATCAACATCGCCTGGACGATCAGTCCGCTCTGGGTGTTCCTGCCGATGGCGCTGTTCCTGCCGCCGTTCTTCGTCTACGCGTACGGCGTCAAGGCGACGGTCTTCGAGAAGCCGCTGCTCACCGAGCAGAACGCCACCCTCATCGCGCGCATCACCGGCGCGCGCCGCGTGGTGCTCGGTCACGTGCACGTGCCGGAGCACCGCACCATCGGGCCCGTCGAGTACCTGAACGGCGGCTTCTGGTCGCCGGCGTTCGGCGAGCCCGAGTGCCGCAGCCGGCTCGGCACGCAGACCTTCGTGCGCATCGGCCGCGACGGGGACGCGGAGCTCTGCGAGTGGCCGCCGGGCGCCGACGTGCCGCGGCGCTACGAGGCACCGGGGAAGGACGCCGCCCTGCCGCGCCCGCCGGCCGAGCCGAGCGCGGCCGCACCCGAGCTGCCGGCGGCGAGCGAGGCCACGGACGACCCCGCGCCGCCGCGCGCCGCCGCCTCCGAGGTCGACAGGGCGGCCGATCAGCCGAGCGGCTCGAGCCTCACCGGCTCGTCGTAGAGCGCGCCGCCCTCGCCGAGGTCGGTCGTCTCGGCCCGGACGAGCGCGTTCGCGCAGGCCCCGTCCCGCAGGTGGCCGCCCTTCGGCACGAGCGCGACGTCGCGGCGCTGGCGCGCGTCGTGCCGCACGCGCACGCGCATGGCGCCGCTCCGGGACACGAGGGCGGCGGGCGCACCGTCGGCGAGCCCCGCGGCGGCGTCGGGGTGCACCGAGAGCTCGACCGGGCTCGGCGGCCTGCCGACCCACTGCGACGACTGCGAGCTCGGTGTCGAGAGGCTCATGAGCACGAGGGGGTAGTCGTGGTCGGGCGGCTGGGCGAGGCCGCCGCCCGTGCCCGGGACCTCCGTCATCAGGCGCGCGCGCCCGCTCGGCGTCGGGAAGCGGCGCCCCTCGAAGAGCACCTGCGGCGCGAGGGGGTTCCGGACCGCGCCGCGCTCGAGCGTGGCGAGATCGACCCCGTGCGCCGCGAGCTCCGGGGCGAGCAGACGCTCCTTCCAGGCACGCGCGCTGCCGGCGAGCTCGGCGCCGAAGCCGAAGCGCTGCGCGAGCGCTTGGAAGATCTCGAGGTCGCTCTTCACGCCCGGCGGCGGCGCCACCACGGGTCGGGCGACGCCGATGTGGTGGTGGCCGTAGGCGCCGCAGAGATCGTCGGCCTCGAGCAGCGTGGGCGTCGGCAGGACGAGGTGCGCGAGCGCCGCCGTGTCCGTGAGGAACGCGTCCGCGACCACCACGAGCTCGCGGCCCGCGAGCGCGGCGGCGGTCGCGTGCGAGTCGGGCAGCATGCACACGGGGTTGGCCGCCGTGATCCACACCCCCGCGACGGGCGGGTCCTTGGCCTCGGTGATCTCGCGGCCGAAGAGCGGCTCGCACAGCGTGCGGGCCGCGAGGCCGCGCGCCGGCGAGACGAACGCGCGCCGGCGCCGGTAGTAGAACGAGGCGCCCGAGCCGGGCACGCCGACGTTGCCGCTCACGAGCGCGAGCGCGTCGAGCGCGCGCACGATGGCCCCGCCGTTCCTGCGCCGTCCCATGCCCCAGCCGACCAGGATCGTGGTCGGGCCCTCGCCGAAGCGGCGCGCGAGATCCTCCGCGTCCTCGGGTGCGACGTCGGCGAGCTCGCACCACGCGGCGAGCGAGCGGCTCTGGCACAGGGCTCGGAAGCCCTCGAGGCCTTCGCAGTAGCGCGCCGCGTCCGGGTGGCACAGCGCGCGCGCGAACAGGCGCTCGCCGACGGCCAGCGCGAGCGCGAAGTCGCCCCCGGGGCGCGGCTGCACGTGGCGCTCGCACAGGCTCGCGGTGCGGTGGTGGACCGGGTCGACGAGCGCGAGGTGCGCGCCCGCGGCGCGCGCTTCGCGCAGGCGCGGCACGAGGTGGGGGCTCGAGACGAAGGGGTTCTTGCCCCAGAGCAGGATGTGCCGCGCGTGCGCGAGGTCGTCGAGGTCGCTCGAGTCGCACACGCCGAAGTCGAGCTCCTGCGCCGCGTCGCCGGCGCCCGAGCAGATGTCACCGCGCTTGACGGTGACGGGCCCGAACAGCTCGAAGAAGCGATCGCTCACCGCGGCCGGGAGCATGCCGAGCGTGCCGCCGCTGCGGTAGTGGAAGATGGCCGCAGGACCGAGGCGGGAGCGGATGTCGCCGAGGCGTCGGGCCGCGAAGTCGAGCGCCTCGTCCCACGACACGGGCTCGAGCGCGCCGCCGCGGCGCAGGCGCGGCTCGGTGATGCGCTCCGGGTGGTACTGCCGCGCGAGGAACTTGTGCGTGCGGTGGCACAGAAAGCCGCGCGTGACGGGGTGCGTGCGGTCGCCCGCGAGTGCGACCACGCGCTCGCCCTCCACGGTCGCGACGATGGCGCAGGCGTCGGGGCAGTCGCGGTTGCAGACCGTGGTGCGGAGCTCGGCCATGCGGTCGGTGATAGCGCGAAACCGGGCGCGCCGCCGCGCGCGAAGCGCCGGCCGTGCCGCCTCAGCGATCCCGTGCGGGCACGAGGCGCGTGATGAGCGCGACGTCCGCGGGCACGAGCGCCGCGCCTGCTTCGAGCTCGACCGGCACGCCGCGCAGGATCTCGTGCCAGCGCGCGCCCGTCGCCCCGAGCCGTGCCTCGACGGCGCGCACGCCCGGGCGCGGGTCGAGGCCGCCGCAGGTGAAGATGTCGACCGCCGCGTAGCGGGCCTCGGGCCAGGTGTGGAGCGACAGGTGCGACTCGGCGATGAGCAGGGTCCCGCTCACGCCCTGCGGCGCGTAGCGGTGGAACGCCTCGCCGACGACCGTCGCGCCGATGGCGGCGGCGGCCGCGCGCAGCGCCTCGGCGGCGAGTGCGAGGTCGTCGAGGCGCTCGGCGGGGCAGCCGTAGAGCTCGGCGATGAGATGGCGGCTCAGGGTCTTCACGCGCGCCGCACCCTTAGCACGGGCGGGGCGCGGAGCAGGCTCAGCCACGTCGCGTGCCGGGGAAGAGCTCGAGCTGCCGCGTCGGATGGTCGCGCGCCGCTCCGACCCGGTCCGCCGGGGCCCCGGCGTGGGCCCCGGCGCGCACGTGCAGAGGTGGCGTCGGCGGCCGGAAGTGGCGCGTCTCGAGCGCGCGCGGTCTCGGCAAGAGGCCGAGGCGCGCGCGGGCGCGCTCGAAGCGTTGCGCCAGCAGATCGGCGTACGCCCCGGCGCCGCGCATGCGACTGCCGAAGCGCGGGTCGTTGAGCGTGCCGGCGCGGCAGTCGCGCACGAGCCCGAGGACCCGGCGCCGGCGCGCCGGGTAGTGGGCGGCGAGCCACTCGTCGAAGAGCGCACCGAGCTCGTGCGGCAACCGGAGTAGCACCATGCCCGCGCTCGCGGCCCCGGCCGCGTGCGCGGCGGCGAGGAGTCGCTCGAGCTCGTGGTCGTTCAGGCCGGGGATCATGGGCGCGGTGAGCACGCCCACCGGCACGCCGGCCTCGGCGAGCCGTCGCATGGCCGCGAGCCGCCGGTGCGGCGCGGCGGCGCGCGGCTCGAGACGCCGCGCGAGCTCGGGCTCGAGCGTCGTGAGCGATACGAGCACGGCCGCGAGCCCACGCTCGGCCATCGGCGCGAGGAGATCGAGGTCGCGCAGGACGAGCTCGCTCTTCGTGACCACGACGACCGGGTGCGCCGCCGCGGCGAGCACCTCGAGCACGCCGCGCGTGATCCCGAGGCGGCGCTCGACCGGCTGGTAGGGGTCGGTGTTGGCGCCGAGCGCGAGCGGGGCGGGCGCGTAGCCCGGACGGGCGAGCTCCTCGGCGAGCAGGCGCGCGGCGTCCGGCTTGGCGACGATGCGCGTCTCGAAGTCGAGCCCGGGAGAAAGACCGAGGTAGGCATGGCTCGGGCGCGCGAAGCAGTACACGCAGCCGTGCTCGCAGCCGCGGTACGGGTTCACGGACCTGTCGAAGGGGATGTCGGGCGAGTCGTTGCGGCTGAGCACGCTGCGCGCAGCGTCCCACGTGACGAGCGTCCGGGGGGTGGGGCGCTCGTCCGGGGCCTCGCTCCATCCGTCGTCCTCGTCGACGCGCACCCAGCGCTCGAAGCGCCCCGCGGGGCTCGACACGGCGCCGCGGCCGCGCTGGGGCGGAGCGGGCGCGCTCGGTCCGTCGGGCTCTCGCGTGGGTGGCATACTGCTCCGACGTTCAGTCTACCACGCCTCGTTCTCGCGCGAGCGCCTAGCCGCCTGGCAGCGACAGCAGGCGCGCGAGCGCTCCGAAGGCTCGGGCGGCGCCGGCGCGCACGCGGTGGTGCACGATCGCGGACACGGCCGTGTCGCCGGGGTTCACCTCGACCGTCGGCAGGCCCAGGCGCTGCGCTTCGAGCACCGGGCCCGCGACGTACGGGAAGGCGCTCGTCGTCCCGACCGAGAGCACGACGTCGAAGCCACGCGAGCGCAGGGCGCGCAGCTCGGCGAGCTTGTCCTCGGGCAGGAGCTCGCCGAAGAGCACCACGGCCGGGCGCAGGACGCCGTCACAGCGCCGGCAGCGCGGCGGCAGCGCGACGCCGTCGAAGCGGCGGTAGTCCTCGACCACCTCGGCCGCCCGACAGCGCGTGCACACGAGCGAGCGCACGTCCCCGTGGATGTCGATGAGCCGCCGACTGCCGGCACGGCGGTGCAGGCCGTCGACGTTCTGCGTGAGCACCCAGGTCTCGCGCTCGCCCGCGTCGAGCGCCGCGATGACCTCGTGCGCGCGGTTCGGCACGGCACCGCGACAGGCGCGCTCGATCTCGAGGATGTACTTCCACGAAACGGCCGGGCGGCGCTCGAAGACCGCGCCGCTCAGCGCCACCTCGATCGGCATGCCCTCGTCCGTCACGCCGCGGTCGTAGATGCCGCCGACGCCGCGGTAGGTCGGCATGCCGGAGTCGGCCGAGATCCCCGCACCCGTCACCACGAGCACGCGCCTCGCGGTCGCGAGGGCCTCGGCCACGGGCTCGAGCGCCGCGTCGAGCGCGGCGCCCGAGAGCTCGGCGTGCCTGTCCGTCATGGTGCGGTGCCTCGCGCGGGCGCCCGCCCGAGCCACGCCGCCCCCCGCACGCCGCTCGCGTCGCCGTGGGCCGCGGGGCGGAGCGGCGTCGTCACGCCGTCGGCGAACGCCTGCGCTTGCCACAGCCCGGGCACGCGGTCGTAGAGGCGGGCGAGCTTCGACAGGCCGCCGCCGAGCACCACGACGTCCGGGTCGAGCACGTGCAGGACGCCGAGGAGCGCCCGGGCCAGGCGCCGCTCGTAGCGCACGAGGCAGGCCTCCGCGAGGGCGTCCCCGGCGAGGGCGCGCGCCGCGATCGCCTCGGCGTCCGCGGGCGCGTCATCCGGCGCGTGCTCGCGGAGCGCCTGCGCGCCGTAGTCGCGCACGAGCCCCGGCCCGGAGAGGTACGTCTCGATGCAGCCCACCTTGCCGCAGTAGCAGGCCGGCGCGGGCAGGTCCTCCGGCTCGGGCCAGGGCAGGGGGTTGTGACCCCACTCGCCCGCGATGCCGTTGCGCCCGCCCCACAGCTCGCCGCCGACGACGAGGCCGCCGCCGACACCCGTCCCCAGGATGACGCCGAACACCACCGCGGCGTCGGCGCCGGCGCCGTCGCTCGCCTCCGAGAGCGCGAAGCAGTTGGCGTCGTTCTCGACGTGCACGGCGCGGCCGAGCGCCCCGGCGAGCATCCGCCCGAGCGGCCGGCCGTTCAGGGCGGTCGTGTTGGCGTTGCGCACGAGGCCGGTGCGGGGCGAGGGCGAGCCCGGGATCCCGATGCCGACGCTCGCCGCCGGCCCGACCTCGTGCTCTGCGCGGCCGACGAGCTCGGCGACGACGGCCACGATGGCCTCCGCGTCCCCGCGCGGGGTAGGCACGCGCCGCCGCCACAGCTCGCGGCCGGGCGCGTGGGGCGCCGTGCCGGCCCCGAGCTCGAGCGCTCGCAGCTCGATCTTGGTGCCTCCGAGGTCGATGCCGATGTGCATGCGCCGGTGGCCGAGGCCCCAGGCATCGTCAGTCGAAGCCGAGGTCGAGTGTGGCGTCGAGGAGGTCCCCGAAGCGGGCGGGCGGTGACTGCTCCACCTCGCCGATGAACTCGCCGACGCGCCCCGTCGCGACGATCACCGGCTTGATGAGCTCGGGGCGCACGGTGACGAGCTCCGGGCGCGCGCTCAACGCGGGCGCGGGTAGCGGCGGAGGCTCGGCGACGAGCTCGGCCACCTTCTTCGGCGCCGGTGCGGCGGCAGGTGCCGCCGCGGCCACCGGAGCGGGGCCCGCCTCCCGAGGGACGGGGGCGACGACGGGCGTCGGCGCAAGGACGGGTGTCGGCGCAAGGACGGGTGTCGGCGCAAGGACGGGCTCCGGAGTCTCCTTCGGGGCGAGGGCGACGGCAGGCGCTTCGGGACTCGGCACCGGCGCGAGCTTCGGCGCCGCGACCTGCGCCTCGGACGTGATCTCGTCCTCGATCGGCTTGGCACCCTTGGCGAGCAGGCTCTGCAGCGCCGCGAGCTCCTTGCGCGAGTGGATGGCCGTGGGCTCGTCGGCCTCGTCGAGCGCCTCCTCGGCGCTCGGCGCGGCCACGGCGGCGGCCGGGCGCGGAGAGACCGGCAACGGCGGCGGCGCGGACCGCCGACCCTCCTCCGCGCGGGGCAGGGGCGGGGGCGCGGGACGTCGATGAGGCTCCGCCGCGAGCGGCGGCGTGGGTGCCGGCGCGGCCTCGACGGGCTTGTGCACCTCGGCGGGCTCCGCGGGTCTCGCGGCCTGCTCCGCAGGAGCGGGCTCGCTCTCGAGAGCGAGCGCGAGCTTCGGTACCACCGAGCCCGGCTCGGTGGGCGCCGGTCGTGCCCCGGCCGCGGCAGCGGGCGCCGCCGGCGGTGCCGGCGCGCGCGACTTCGCGGCCTTGACCTCGGCGAGCAGCTCGAACGCCGACTTCGGCTCCGCGGCGCGCGCCTCGGGCGGCGTGGGGACGGCGGCCGCGGCCGGCTCGGCGACGACCGCGGCGGGCTTCACCTCGACGCCCGGTGCCGGCACCGGCGGAAGAACCCTGGCAGCGAGGTCGCCCCGCCCCTCGAAGAACCCAGCTGCGGCGAGCGCAGCGACGGACGCCTCCGCGGACGGCTCCGCGGGAGGAATCTCGTCCGCGGCGATCACGCGCACGGGCTCGAGCGCCCGGGCCGCTCGGGCCGCCGCGCTCGTCTCCGTGTTCGAGATCAGGGTGGCCTTGGCGTCGCTCGCGGGCGGCTCGGCGCGCTCGGGCTCGCGGGCGTGCTCTTGGTGCTTCGCCTCGAGCTCGGCAGCCGTGATGAGGCGGTCGCTGCCGGCGGCGTCGGTCTTGCGGCGCGGGGGCCGGCTCTTGACGCGTTCGAGCAGCTTCTCGAGCAGGACGACTCTTTCGGAGGTGTTCACGTGGGTCCTCGGGCAGAGGTCGAACTCGCGACGGAGCCCGCGTCTGCGACCTCGGTCAGCATAGCGGTTTGTTCGCCGGCCGACGAGAACGCAGCAGGCGGGCCTCGGTCAGCGCGCGGGGCGTCGCCGGCGGCGCAGGGCGACGGCGCCAAGACCCAGCCCGGCGAGCGCGAGCCCGAGCTCGCCCTGGCTCGTGGCGCCCGGCACGCTGCAGCCGCAGCCGGAGCTCGCCTCGGGGCTCTCCGGGCCGGCGGGTGCCCCCGGCGGCACCGGCCCCGGGATTCCCTCGCCCTTCAGGATGATCACCTGCTGCGGGGCGTCGGGATCGTTCGAGGTGAGGTACAGCTCGGCCTCGAAGTGCCCCTCCGACTTCGGCGCGAAGCGGAGCGCGCCCTCGAGGTCGACGCCGGGATCGAGCCACAGGCTCTCGTCCCAGAGCGGGAAGTTCTCGGGGTCGGTGACGCCGATGGCCACTTCGGCCTCGGCCTCGCCGACGTTGCCGATCGGGTAGCCGCCGTAGCGCTCCTCGCCGACCGTGACCTCGCCGAAGTCGAGCTCCTGCACCTGCACGACGACGTCGGGCAGCGGCACGTGCACGCGCTCGGCGTCGAAGCTCCAGTCGAGGTCCGTGATCGGGAACGAGATCGGGATGTCGGCGATCGGGATGCTCCACGACTGGCCGAGCAGCTCCACGTAGAACGCCGGGATGAGGTGGACCGTGCCGTCGTAGCTGACGACGCCCTCCGGGTTGACGTCGAACTCGATGCTGGGCCCGCCCGGGTAGTCCGAGGTCGTGGCGCCGTCCTCGATCACGATCGGGCCGCCGGTCACGGGCGCGCCGTCGGTCGTGCGGATCGCGATGGCGTGGTTGGTCCACGTCGCCGCGAGCTCCATGGCCGCGTCGAGCTCGAAGCCGCCGTCGATCCCGGGGATGCTGCCGCCGATGATGTCGGCGATGCCCACCTGCGCGAGCGTCACGGTCTGGGTCTGGGACGCGACCGTGCCGCCGGGGCTCCAGCCCCAGGCGTCGAAGATCTGCGCGCCTTCCACCTGGAAGTCGATCTGCGGGATGTAGGGGATGTCGCCGGTCCAGTTGAAGCTCTGCCCGAGCACCGTGATGGTGACGGAGGCCTGCGCGCCGACCTCGAGCCCGTAGTGGTAGCCGATCGCCCCGCCCTCGCGCTTGCCCGGCGCGCGCAGGGTGAGGGTGTCGGGCCAGCTCGTCTCGAGCTGCCCGGCGAGCTCGACCCAGGTGTTGGCGTACACGCCCGCGTAGAGGTGCACCTGCAGCGGCGAGCCCGAAGGAATCCAGCCCGTGTCGAAGGACCACTCGATGGGGAGCGTGTCCTTGCGAGCGAACGCGATGGGGGCGATCTTGCAGTACAGCGGCTCGACCGCGCAGCCCTCCGCGAGCACGTCGTACGCATGGGCGAGGCTCGGCGCGCAGAGCACGCCGCCCGCGCACGCACCGGCAAGGACGAGCACGTGGCGCATGATGGGGCCAGGCTATCACGTGACGCCGCGTGGGGGCGCCCAATCCGCTGGCGGCGCGGACCGGAAATGCGAAACGGCGGGGCGCGCGGTCACCCGCGCGACACCCGCCGCTCCGAAGGGACGCCGTCACCGGCAGAGCCGGCCGCGTCGTCCCACCGCTCGTGCGGTCACATGCTCGCGCCGACCGAGCCGCTCACCTTCACGCTCGCGCTCACGCTCACGCCGATCGAGCCCGACGCGCTCGCGGCCATGTCGACCGCGGCGCCGATGCACCCGATGGCCTTCGTGCCGGCGTTTGCCGCGACGCTGGGCAGCTCGGCGCCCATCTTGACCACGCCCTCGATGGTGCCCGCGAGCTTCTTGCCGAGGCGCACGTTGATGTCGATGATCTTCGGCAGCGCGACCTCGAGGCCCTTGGCGAGCGCCTTGACCTCGTCGGCGGCCTTGCCTTCGAGCGTCACGGAGAGGCCCGGCGGATCGCACTTGAACGAGGCCGCGGCCTTGGCACCGCACGAGGTCTGGCACTCGACGCTCACGCTCGGGGGCTTGAAGGTGCCCGAGCACTTCGGGGCCTTGACGTCGACCGAGCAACCGCCCTCGCAGCTGCCGCTGCACTCGGCCTTGCCGGTGACGGTGCAGCTACCCGAACAGGTGCCGTCGCACTTGCCGGCGCACGAGCCGTGCGACTCCTTGCCGTCGCACTTGCCCTCGCAGCTGCCGCCGCAGCTGCCCTCGCACTTGGCGCCCGCCTCGAGCGTGCAGCTGCCCTTGCACTCGCCCTTGCACTCGCCCGAGATCTTGCCGCCCTCGCAGGCCACGTCGAGCTCGCCCGGCTTGATGGTGGCGCCGCACTCGCCGAAGCACTTCATCATGGCGTCGACGTCGGCGTAGCACTTGGGCTCCTTGACCTCGACCGACAGGGTCACGCCACCCTTCAGGATGTTCTCGATCTTCGCGGCGACCGCGAAGCACACCTTCTTGGCGCCCTCGCCGCCGCTCGGGTCGGCCTTGAGCTCCGCCTCGGGGAGGCCGGCGGCCTTGCCGAGCTCGGCGCAGGAGGCGATGAGGCCCACCTCGGCGTCGGCCGCGAGCTTGTCGAGGTTGTAGACGGCCTCGAGGAAGCCCTTGAGCTTGCCCTGGACGCTGGCGTCGCCCTCGAACTTGAGCGCGGCGAAGTTGCCGTTGTCGAGCTCGTCGCAGCTCATGCCCGGGACGATGTTGCCGAGCGCCTTGCAGTTGGCGAGGAATGGCATGGCCAGGCCCAGGGTCAGCGCGGGCGCGGCGAGCAGGTTCCAGCGATTCAAGCTCATGGGTGTCCTCCGATCGATTCCGTTGGGTATGTCGCGTTGTTCGAGGCTCGTGCTGCGGACCGGCGAGGCGCGGCGAGGGATCACCTCGGCGCGCTCGGCGAGCAGGGTGGGATCGACGGCGGGGGTCGAAGCCCCCCGCGGCTTGCCGCCTCGGCGGTTCTGCGGCCCGTGAGTCGGCGGCGCGAACCGGACGGACACATGCCGCAGTTCCGACGTCATGTAAACCGTAAAACCCCCCGCGCCCACATGGCGCCCCACGACGCCACCGGTCGGACCGGCGGGCGCCTCCGTGCGACCCTCAGACGCACCTCCCCCCCGCTTCGGCTCATCCCGGCCCGCGGCGCGTGCCGCCGGCGGCGTCAGTCGGCTCGAACGAGCGCGGAGAGAAAGGCGTCGATGGTCTGCCCGTCCTTGTGGACGCTGCGCCGCAGCAGGCCCTCGCGGGCGTAGCCCGCCTTCTCGAGCACCCGGCACGAGGCCTGGTTCCACTCGAACACGAGCGCGTAGAGGCGGCACAGGTCGAAGTTGGCAAAGGCCCACGCGCTCACGGCCACGACGGCCTCGGTGGCGATGCCACGGCCCCAGAACCGCTCGCCGAGCCAGTAGCCGATCTCGGCGGAGCGCCGGTGGACGTCGTCCCCGATGCCGATGCCGATGCCGCCCACGGCCTCGCCCCCGACGTCCACCGCGAAGGTCTGCGTCGGGGTCTGGCTCGAGGCGAACGCGACCCACGCCTCGGCGTCGGCCGGCGTGTAAGGGTAGGGGAAGCGATCGCGGACGTTGCGCCACACGGCTCGGCTGTTGGCGTGCGGGACGAGCGCCGCCGCGTCGCTCGCGCGCCACGGGCGCAGCGTGGCCTGCCTGAGCTCCAGGATCGCCATGCGGACGGGCATAGGGCGGGCGAGGAGCCCTGTCCACGGGTGGCCAGGGCCACGGCGGGCGGCCACCGTCGGGGTGCGGCAGCGCGCGGGCTGAGCTAGCGTGCGGCCGTGCCCAGCGGATCGACGAGCCGGCGGAGGGTGCGCCTCGCGCTCGAGCGCTTCCCGGTGGCCGGCGTCTTCCGGACGTCGCGCGACGAGAAGCGCGAGGTCGAGGTGGTGTCGTGCGAGCTCGAGGAGCGCGGCGCGACGGGACGGGGCGAGGGGGCCCCGCTCCGCCGCTACGCTCAGAGCCCCGCGGGCGAGCTCGCCGCGGCGCGCACGGTCCTCGGCGCGCTCGAGGACGGCATGGACCGCGCCGCGCTCGGGAAGGCGCTTGGGCCGGGGCCTGCGCGCAACGCCATCGACTGCGCGCTCTGGGACCTCGAGGCGAAGCTGACCGGCCGGCCGGTGTGGCAGCTCGCGGGGCTCGCGCCGCCGGCGCCGATCGTGACGGCCTTCACGCTGAGCCTCGACGAACCGGGGGTGATGGCCGCGGCGGCGGCCGCGCACGCCGAGCTCCCGCTCCTCAAGCTCAAGCTGGGGCGCGAGGGTGTGTGCGAGCGCGTGCGTGCCGTCCGGGCCGCCGCGCCGCGCGCGCGCCTCGTCGTCGATGCGAACGAGGCCTGGACGGTCGAGCTCTACGCCGCGGTCGCGCCGGAGCTCGCGTCCCTCGGCGTCGAGCTCTGCGAGCAGCCCCTGCCCGCACGGGACGACGCGGCGCTCGCGGGCATGCCGCATCCGGTGCCCGTGTGCGCGGACGAGTCGTGCCACGACCGCGGCGCGCTCGCGGGGCTCGCGGGTCGCTACGAGGCGGTCAACGTGAAGCTCGACAAGGCCGGTGGGCTCACCGAGGCGCTCGCGCTCGCCGCCGCGGCGCGCGCCGCGGGTTTCGAGCTCATGGTGGGATCGATGGTGTCGAGCTCGCTCGCGATCGCGCCGGCGCTCCTCGTGGCCGGGCAGGCCCGCTGGGCCGATCTCGACGGGGCGCTGTGGCTCGCGCGCGACCGGCCCGAAGGCCTGCGCGCCCACGCGGGTCGGCTCGGCCCGGCACCGTCCGCGCTGTGGGGCTGAGCCGGCTCGGGGCGCTCAGCCGCGGGACGCGGGCCCGGAGACGAACTCGCGGGCGCGCTCCACCCACTGCTCGCGCCGGATGCGGGCGGCCTTGATGCCGAGCGCGTCGGCGAAGCTCTGCACGTCGCCTTCCTGCCAGGCGGCGATGTCCGCGTAGCTCGCCACGCCGAGGGCGCCGAGCCGCTCGGCGAACTTGGGACCGATGCCCTTGATGCGGCGCAGATCGTCCGGTGGCGCC
>JACRDA010000288.1 GCA_016212965.1 Myxococcales bacterium | reverse complement strand
GCTGCACGGCGACCCGCATCTCGCCGCGCTCGACGCCGCCCGGGTCGCGTCCGACGCGTCGGCGCCGCGCGCGGACGCGGGCCACGCGGGCGCTCGTCATCTGCTCGAGCTCGTGCTCGAGCCACCCGTGCCGCTGCGCCACCCGGACGACATGCTGCGCGCGCTGCGCGCCAGGCTCGAGGGTCTCGCGCTCGCGACACCCGTCCACGCGCTCGATCTGGTGCTCGAGCGGCTCACGACCGCCACGCGCACGCAGCTCGAGCTCGGGCGGCGGGGCGGGCGCTGCGCCGATCCCGAGGCGCTCGGCGCCCTCTCGGCCGAGCTCGCGGCGGGGCTCGGCCCGGACCGCGTGGGCGTGCTCGCGCTCGGCGACAGCCACCGCCCCGAGGCACGCTCCCTGCTCGTGCCCTGCAGGCCCGCTCCGACGCCGCGCGGACGTCTCGCGACGCCGGCCCCCGCACCCGCAGCCGCGCCCGCGCCGCCACCCGACGAGCCCTTGCCCGAGCCCACGCGCCTCTTGCCCGAGCCCTGCGCGCTCGGCGCGGCGCTGCGCCCGGGCGCGCTCGTCGCCATCGGTCACACGCTCTACGCCGTCGACGCCCTGCGCCTGTGCGCGCGCCTCGACGGCGTCGAGTGGTGGACCCGCGCGCCCGCCACGCGCGACTACGCCCGGGTGTGGCTGCACACCGACGCCACCGAGCGCACGGCGCGCACGGCCCTCGCTCCCCCGGCACGCCACGCGGGCGTCGAGACGGACGCCACGGCCCACGCCTGTGCGCTCGTCTTCCGCGAGCACGGCCGGTGGTGGCTGCACGGGTGGTACGACTGAAGCGCCGGCGTCGGGGTCGTGCCTACCACGCTCGGCACCGCTGCCCGTGCGGCCGGGCCCGCGCCCGCCCTGGCGCGTCGTCCCGACTGGCGCGGCGCGCCTCCCGCGGCTACGCCGCTCGGGTGCATCCCGTGACCCCGCCTCGCGTACTCTCCCGCGCCCTCGCCACGCTGCTCCTGCCCGCGCTCGCGTGCCTCGCAGGGCCGAGCGCCTGCTCGTCGCAACCCGCACCGGCGGCCACGGCCGAGAGCGCGAGCACGGGTGCCCCCCGCGGGAGCGCGCCGCAACCGCTCGCCCCGACCGGGTCCGCAGCCCTGGGCCAGGCGGCGCCGGACTTCGCGCTCCCCGACCTCGACGGCCAGCTCGTGCGCCTCTCGGACTTCCGGGGCAAGGCGGTCGTCCTCGAGTGGTTCAACCCCGGGTGCCCGTTCGTGAAGAAGTCCCACACCGAGGGCTCGCTACGCGGCCTTGCGGCGCGCTACCGCGAGGCGGGCGTGACGTGGCTCGCGGTGAACTCCGGCGCGCCCGGCAAGCAGGGCCACGGCGTCGCCGCCAACCGCGAGGGGCGCGCGCGCTTCGCCATCGACTACCCGATCCTGCTCGACGAGAACGGCAAGGTCGGCCGCGCGTACGGCGCCTCGCACACGCCCCACCTCTACGTCATCGACGCGCGGGGCACGCTCGTCTATCGCGGGGCCATCGACAACACGCGCGGCGGCGACGCCGAGGACGTCCCCACGGTGCAGAACCACGTGGCCGACGCGCTCGCCGATCTCGCCGCGGGTGCCGCCGTCCGCACCCCCGAGACCGAGTCGTGGGGCTGCACCGTCAAGTACGAAAAGTGAGCCGAGGCAGCGCCCGAGCGAGGTCCGGGCTCGCCAGCTCCCACGGACCAGGAACGAGGAACGAGGCATGCAGAACGCCACCTCGAGACGCACGCCACCCCGCCGGCCGAGCTCCCCGTCCGGGAGGAGGGTCCTGCCGTGCTGAGGGGCCTGTCCCGCGCCGAGGCGCGACGGCGCGCGCAGGCTCTGCGCCTCGTGCTCACCGACTGCGACGGCGTGCTCACCGACGCCAGCGTCTACTACTCGGCCAAGGGCGAAGAGCTGAAGCGCTTCTCGATCCGCGACGGGCTCGGGGTCGAGCGGCTGCGCAAGAGCGGCGTCGCGACCGTGATCCTGAGCGGCGAGCTGTCGCCGAGCGTCGTGCTCCGCGCCGAGAAGCTCGCGCTTCGCACCTTCCTCGGGGTCAAGGACAAGGCCGCGCGCTTGGCCGAGATCAAGACCGAGCTCGGCGTCGACGATCACGAAATCGCGTTCATCGGCGACGACGTGAACGACCTCGGCCTCATCGAGCGGCTGGCGCCCCACGGGCTCATCGCGGCGCCCGCCGACGCGCAGCCCGAGGTGCGGGCCCGAGCGCACTTCCACTGCCGCATCCCGGGCGGGCAGGGCGCGTTCCGCGAGCTCGCCGAGTGGCTGCTCGAGCTCCGGCGCCCCGCCTAGCGTCCACCCGCCAGCCGGTTCCGGAAAGGGTGCGAGCGCCGAGGCGTCGTCCCCCGGGGTCAGCCGGTCGCGGGGCGGCTACTTCGCCTCGTCCTCGGGGCGCAGGCCGTGCTTCTCCATGCGGCGCAGGAGCTGGAAGCGGCTGATGCCGAGCAGGCGCGCGGCGTCGGCCTTGACGTAGTTGGCCTGGCGCAAGGCCTCCTTGATCATGCGCTTCTCGAGCGATTCGAGGCTGTCGATGCCCGGCACGAAGGAGACCGCGATGTCGGAGGCCGAAGTGACGACGGCGTGCACCACGCGCTGCGGCAGGTGGGTGACGGCGATTTCCCCGCCGTCCGCGAGGATGACGGCGCGCTCGAGCACGTTCTTCAGCTCGCGCACGTTGCCCGGGTAGGAGTAGGCCGAGAGCGCCTCGCGCACCTCCGCGCCGAGCGGCGCGATGGTCTTGCCGAGCTTCTGCGCGAAAAAGGCGCGGAAGTGCTCGGCCAGGAACAGGATGTCCTCACCGCGCTCGCGCAGCGGCGGGATGTGGATCGGGAACACGCTGAGGCGCTGGTAGAGATCGAGCCGGAAGCTGCCGGCCTGCACGCGCGCCGCGAGGTCCTGGTTCGTGGCGCACACGACCCGCGCCTCGAGCGGGATCTCGCGCACCGAGCCGACGCGGCAGAAGCGGCGTGTCTCGAGCACGCGCAGGAGCTTGGCCTGCAGCTCGGTGATGTCGCCGATCTCGTCGAGGAACAGCGTGCCGTCGCGCGCCTCCTCGAAGGCGCCGACGCGCATCTGGTCGGCGCCCGTGAAGGAACCGCGCTCGTGGCCGAAGAGCAGGCTCTCGGCCAGCGTGCTCGGCAGCGCCACGCAGTCGACGGCGATGAAGGGGCTCGTGGTCGGGCGCGACAGGGCGTGCAGGGTGCGCGCCGCGACCTCCTTGCCGACGCCGGTCTCGCCGGTGAGCAGCACCGTCGTCTCGGGCGAGCTCGCCACCTGGCGCAGCTGCTCGACCACGTGCGCCACGGCGCGCGACTCGCCTAGCAGACCCTGGCTCTTGTGATCGCGCCAGCCGGCCGCCGTGCGCACGACCTCGTCGCGGCGCCGCGCCTCGAGGGCGCGCTCGACGATGGGCTGCAGGCTCTGCTCCTTGACGACGTAGTCGGCCGCCCCGGCCCGGATGGCGCGCACGGCGTCCGGGATGGCGTCGTAGGCCGTCATGACCATCACGCAGGCATTCGGCTGCGCGGCGCGGAGCACGGGCACGAGCCGGATGCCGTCGTCGTCGGGCAGGCGATGGTCGACGAGGATGAAGCCGTACTCGCCCCCGCGCGCGCGCTCGATCGCGGAGCGCGCGTTGAACGCGACGTCGCAGCTGATGCCAGCGCGGGCCAGATCGCGCCCAATGGCGCGCGCGTACAGCTCCTCGTCGTCGATCACGAGCGCGCGGAACGCGCTGCCTTCGGGCTGCTTCGAGCGATATTCGTCCATGGGAGGTCCCTGCCCGCTCACGCGGGGCACACCACGCGGCGCGGCAAGAGCAGGGCCGCGGTGCAGCCGCCGCCCGGTCGCGCGGACAGCTGCACCGCGCCGCCGTGCGCCGCCGCAATCTTCTGACACACCGACAGACCGAGGCCGGTGCCGTTGCGCTTGGTGGTGAAGAAGGGGCGCAGGCACTCCTCGGGCGACGCGGCGAGGCCGCTGCCCCGATCCTCGACGAGCACGGCCAGCTCGCGCGGGCCGAGCTCGACCCGACAGTCGATGTCGGCGCCGCTCGGCGAGGCCTCGAGCGCGTTGTGCAGGAGGTTGAAGAACACCTGCTTCAGGGCGTCGAAGTCCGCCCGCACGACCAGGCCGGGGTCGATCGCGACGTGCATCGATTTGCCGGCGGCGAGCTGCGTGCCCGCGAGCAGCTGGCGCGCGGCCGCGACCGCCTCGCCCAGGCGCACCGCCGCGACCGACAGCTCTGCCCGCCCGGCCATGCAGTCGCGCAGGATCATGTCGAGCCGCCCGATCTCGCGCCCCACCGCCGCGAGCAGGCTGCGCTTGTCGGCGTCCGCCTCGTCGCGCTCGAGCGAGCCCAAGCTCGCGCCGATCGCGAGCAGCGGGTTCCTGATCTCGTGCGCGAGCTGCGCGGCCATCTCGCCCATGATCGCCAGGCGCTCCTTCAAGAGCGGCTGCGCGTCGTCCGCGCCGCGCTGGTCGCGGCGCACGAGCAGGAGCGCGCCCACGGCCTGCTCGCGATCGTCGGCGAAGAGGAGCGCGCGCACGCGCGCCGGCCAGAGCGAGCCGTCGCGGCACACGGCCACGGCGCCCACCTCGCCGGCCGGGCGCCCGGGGTCGAGGGCGGGCGCGCGCACCAGCTCGCGGATCGCCTCGGCATCGCGGAACAGCTGATCGAGCGGCGCGCCGACGAGCTCGTCGCCGGAGTAGCCGAAGAGCTGCTCGGTCGCCTCGTTGCACGACGTGATGCGCGAGTCGTCGCCGAGGAAGAGCGCGGGCGCGGGGTCGCGCAGCGTGAGGCGCAACAGCTCGTTGCCGAGCGACACCCCCTGGGGCCGCGCGCGCTCGACCCGGCAGAGCACGGCCGGCTCGCCCGCGAGCTCGAAGGCCCGCGCCTCGACGCGCCAGCCGGCGGGCAGCGCGGGCAGAGCGCGCTCGGTCGCGTCCGGGCCGGGCTCCGGCGGCCGCTGCGCAGCGAGCGCGGCGCACAGCTCGCGGCTCGCGGCGATGCGCGCCGCCTCCGAGCCGCCGGAGCGGCCGAGCAGGCGACCGTCGCGGGCGAAGAGGAAGGTGTCGGGCTCGGTCTCGCGCGACTCCGCGAGCACGGTCTGCCCGACCCCGACCAGATCGTTCTCGATGATCTCGGCGACGCTGCGCGCATAGGCGAGCAGCACCTCGCGCTGCGCGGCGCTGAAGGAGTGCGTGCCGAGCTTCTCGAAGAGCAGGACGCCGTAGCTCCGGCGGCCGCTCTCGGCCGGGACACAGATGAAGCGCCGCTCGCCGATGAGCTCGCCGACGCGCGCCAGCACCTCGGGCGTGAACGCCGTACCCACGAGCTCCGACAGGGAGACGGTCTCGCGGATCGAGCCCTCGCGCCAGGCCTCGTAGACGAGACTGTCGCGCGCCGAGGCGACCGGCAGGCTGATGCCGTGGAACGGCTGCCCGAAGCTCGTCTCGATGGCCGCGAGCACCGGGTAGCTCGTGGCCATGGTGCCGATGCGCACCCGCACCTCCTGGGTGCGGTCGTTGATGAGGATGAGCGTGGCGGAGCTGCAGCCGAGGAGCTTGGCCGCGCCGCGCAGCCCGGCCGTCAAGATCTCGTCGAGGCTGTGACGGCGCAGGCTCATGGGCGCCGTAAAGGACGGGAACGAAGCACGAGCGTCAACGAAAAAACACGGCGCCTGCGAGTGCGAATTCGCACGGAGCGCACGGATCCGCGCGCGCCTCGGGCGGCGCCCGTGCGCGCGGCGCGCCGGATTCGGGCGCGTGGCGCGGTGGCGCGCGAGTTGCTAGCCGCGGCCGGCCATGCACAGCCACATGACGGGCGACAGCCTCGACGAGCTGCGGGGCGAGCTCCGCGGCGTGAACCTCGAGCTGCTCGAGCTGCTCTCGCGCCGCGCCGAGCTCGTCGAGCGCGTGCGCGCGGTCAAGCAGGCACGCGGCCTGCCCATCCACGCCCCGGAGCGCGAGCAGGCCATGCTCGAGGAGCTCGAGGCCCGGAACCCCGGTCCCTTCCCCCCGGCCACCATTCGGCGCCTGTTCGCCGAGATCTTCCGCGCCAGCGTGGACCTCATGGAGCGCGGCAAGGACGAGGTGCTCAAGGTGAGCCGCATCGCCGGCCGCGACGACCTCGTCTTCCGCGTGAAGGGCGAGCTCGTCGGCGCCGGGCCCGTGCTCATCGCCGGGCCGTGCGCGGTGGAGAGCGAGGAGCAGATCGAGGTGGCGGCCCGGGAGCTCGCGCGCCTCGGGGTGCGCTTCCTGCGGGGCGGCACCTTCAAGCCGCGCTCGTCGCCCTACGCGTTCCAGGGGCTCGGCGAGCTCGGCCTGCGCCTGCTCGAGGAGGCCGCGCGCCGCCACGGCATGGTGAGCGTCACCGAGGTGACCGACACGCGCGCGGTCGAGCTCGTGGCGCGCCACGCCGACGTGCTGCAGGTCGGCGCGCGCAACATGTACAACTACGACCTCCTGCGCGAGGTGGGGCGCTCGGGCAAGCCCGTCATCCTGAAGCGCGGGCTCTCGGCGACCATCGACGAGCTCCTGTGGGCCGCCGAGTACATCGTCGCGGCGGGCAATGTCGAGGTGGTCCTGTGCGAGCGCGGCATCCGCACCTTCGAGCGGCAGACGCGCAACACCCTCGACGTCTCGGCCGTCGCGCTGCTGCGGCGCATGAGCTTTCTGCCCGTCATCGCCGACGTGTCGCACGCCGCCGGACGACGCGACATCCTCGCGCCGCTCGGCCGCGCCGCGCTCGCCGCCGGCGCGAGCGGGCTCATGGTCGAGGTGCACCCGTGGCCGGCGGTGGCGCGCTCCGACAGCGAGCAGCAGCTCACCCCGGCCGAGCTCGCGCGCTTCCTCGACGAGGTCGGCTGGCCGCACCCGGCGCCGCGCCCCGTCGCCGTCGCGGGCGGCACCTGAGCCGGCCCACGGCGACCGGGCTCGAGCGCGGCGCGAGCACTCCTCGGCGCGCTCGCGCCTCGGCAGCCGCTCTCCACACGAACCAAGGACACGACATGAAGCTCTCGGTAGCGTGCAACTTCGACGATGCTCTCCTCGCCGGGCTCGCGGGCCATCCGGTCTACGAGATCTACGGCAAGCTCACCTCCGACTACTTCGGCGGCGGGCGACCTTCGTTCTACCTGCCCGAGGTGCGGCGCCCGGCGCTCGAGCGCTACGTGAAGCGAACCCACGCCGCGGGCATCGAGTTCAACTACCTGCTCAACGCCCTCGCGATGGGCAACCGCGAGTACACGCGCGAGGGCCAGCGCAACGCCGAGGAGCTGCTCGCCTGGCTCGACGGCATCGGCGTCGACTCGGTCACCGTCGCGAACATCTTCTTCCTGCGCCTCGTCAAGCGCCGCCACCCGCGCATCAAGGTGCGGGTGAGCTCGCACATGCACACCGACAACCCGCGCAAGGTGCGCTTCTGGGTCGACAACGGCGCCGACTACGTCGTCGTGTCCGAGACCAACATCCACCGCGAGCTCGCCGTGCTCGCGGCGATGCAGGAGGCGGCCGCGGGTGTCGAGCTGCAGCTCATCGTGAACAACTGGTGCCGGCAGGACTGCGCCATCGCGAGCAACCACGCGGTGACCCTGAACGCGGCCTCGCAGGAGGGCTCGAAGGGCTTCCCCATCGACTACTGCTCGCTCGTCTGCAACGAGCTGCGCGTGCGCGAGCCGGTCAACTACCTGCGCGCCAACTGGATCCGCCCGGAGGATCTGCACGTCTACGAGGCGCTCGGCTACCACAACTTCAAGATCGTCGAGCGCAACACCCCGACCCCCATCCTGCTGCGGCGCGTCGCGGCCTATGCCGGGCGCCGCTACGACGGCAACCTGCTCGACCTCGTGCAGAACTACGCCTATCCGGAGGAGGCCTACGAGGGCCGCGCCAAGGACGCCTACTCGCTCCGGCGCATGCTGAAGTACTTCGGTAAGCCCCGCACGGCGAACATGCTGAAGTTCGGCAAGGTCGTCGACTTCGGCAAGACGGCGAGCGTGCTCTACCCGCGCCGCGGCCCGAACCCCGTCCAGATCGACAACCGCGCACTCGACGGCTTCCTCGATCGCTTCATGGACAAGAGCTGCCTCGACGTCGACTGCGAGGCGTGCCGCTACTGCCACGAGTGGGCCGAGCGCACGGTGCACATCGATCCGGCGTGGCGCGCGCGCATGCGCGGCGATGTCGACGCGCTCCTCGGCGAGCTCGACTCCGGCGGCTTCTGGGAGCCCTACCTCACGACCCTGCGGCGCCACGCCTCGCGCGCGCGCGCGCTCGGCCGGCGGGCGCTCGGGCTCGGGGGCGCGCCGGCCGTCGCGGCGCCCCCGCACGCTC
>JACRDA010000287.1 GCA_016212965.1 Myxococcales bacterium | reverse complement strand
GGTGAGCCATGCTTGTCCATCGACCGAACCGCGTGCGAGTTGCTCGCCGCACACGCTGACAAGGAGCAACGAGACGAAGACCGCTTGGGCGGGCAGTGAGCGGCGCAGCGCGAGGACTTGGAGACGGGCCACTCGCCAGCCCTGGATCCTTGGCCTCCAAGCAGGCGGCATCCGAACCGAGAGTTGTACCCTCACCCCCCTGCCCCCCTCTCCCGAGGGGCCCGAGGGGAGAGGGGATGCGAGCCGACAGTCCGCGGCGGAGTCCCCGACTGGGACCACCCCCTCTCCTCCGGGAGAGGGGGCCGGGGGGTGAGGGAAATATTCGGGTCCGGATGCCGCCTGCTTCTTCGGCAAGGGTCCAGGGCTCGCGTGGGGCCACTCGACCCCAGATCTCGCAACCCACCGTCGCTTGCCGATTCGTGCTCACGCTCTGAGGCGGCGGTTACCGGGGAGCCGGATGGGTCGAGGGGTCGAGGCATCGCTGGCGGCCGGACTCGCCCTCGACCCCTGTTGCCGCTGGTCGCCATCCTCGCTGCCTCGGCCCTCGACCCCTTGGCCCCTCGACCCCGTGGCCCCTTCGTATCGGGGCGCGACTCGGGTTAGAGTACGCGCCGATGGCCTCGGTCTTCTCGGCAGTGCGCGACATCGGCAGGCTGCGCGAAATCTACTTCGTGCTGATGCGCCACGGCTTCGCCGACGTCGCGCAGCGCCTCGGCTTCGGTACGGAGCGACCGAAGGAGCTGGGGCCGCCGCCCGAGGACGCCGAGGGCGCAGAGCTCGCGGGCGTGCCGGCGGACGAGAACGACGAGCTCGCGGACGGCACCGCCCGGGAGCCTGGCAAGAAGGACAAGAAGAAGAAGGGCAACGGCAAGCGGCGCGTCTCGACCGCCGAGCGCGCGCGGCTCGTCGCCATGGACCTCGGCCCGTCCTTCGTGAAGCTCGGGCAGATCGCCTCGACGCGCCCGGATCTGCTGCCCGAGGACTGGATCCGCGAGCTGAAGAAGCTCCAGGACCAGGTCAACCCGCTGCCCTTCGAGCAGATCAAGGGCGCGGTCGAGTCGTCGCTCGGCGCACCCATCGACGAGGTGTTCGAGCACTTCGACGAGAAACCGCTCGCGGCCGCGTCGATCGCGCAGGTGCACCGCGCGACCCTGAAGCGGGCCGACGGCCCCATCGAGGTCGTCGTGAAGGTGCAGCGCCCCGGCGTGGCCGACACGGTGGCGCGCGACCTCGAGCTCTTGCACGGCCTCGCGCGCTTCGTGGAGCGCACCATCCCCGAGGCGCACATCTACTCGCCCTGCGCCCTCGTCGAGCAGTTCGACCGCGCCATCACGAGCGAGCTCGACTTCAACCTCGAGGCCGACAACGCCGGTCGCTTCGCGCGCAACTTCGAGGGCCATCCGCACGCCCACTTCCCGCGCGTGTTCCGCGAGGCGTCGAGCAAGCGCGTGCTCACGATGGAGTTCTTCGACGGCTACAACGTCTACGACGCCATCGCGAAGCACGGCCACAAGGGCGCGACCATCGCCAAGGCGGCGACGGGCGTCCTCATCAAGATGGTGTTCGAGGACGGCTTCTTCCACGCCGACCCGCACCCCGGCAACATCATCCTGTCGGGCGAGCCCGCCGAGCCGCGCATCGGGCTCATCGACCTCGGCATGGTGGGCCGGCTGTCGCCCGAGATGCGCGACAAGACGGTCGACATGATGATCGCCGCGGTCCGGCAGGACCACCTGGCGCTCGCCGACGCGCTCTACGCCATCGGCACGCCGACCAAGAAGGTCGACATGCGCGCCTACCGCTCCGAGGTGAGCGTGCTCTCGGACAAGTACCTCAACAAGCCGCTGAAGGAGATCGACCTTGCCGCGATGATCTCCGATCTCGTGCGCGGCGCCACGAAGTTCGGGCTCGAGATCCCCTCGGATTTCCTGCTCGTCGGCAAGGCGCTCATGACGATCGAGGGCGTCGGCAAGGAGATCGACCCCGACCTCGACGTCTTCGGCGAGGCGCGCCCGTACTTCCTGCAGCTCCTGCAGAAGCGCTACGCCCCCGAGAAGATCGCCGGCGACATCTGGCGCGGCATCGAGCGGCTGACGAGCGCCGCCTACGATCTGCCGCAGCAGCTGCGCGAGATCATGGAGGACCTGCGCGTCGGCCGGCTCACGGTGCAGGCGCGCGACCCGGACGCGGCGCACGTGATGGACCGCCTCGGCCGGCGCATCTTCGGCGGGCTCATCGTGGCCGCCTGCCTGCTCGCGGGCACCTGGCTCGTCGGTCAGGGTGGACACGACGCGCTCGCCTGGGTGCTGCTCGGCTCGGGCGGCCTGTGGCTCTTCTGGCACGTCGTGTTCGACATCAAGCGCGGCTGGCGCCGCTAGCGCGCGAGAATCGCCAAGCCTTCGCGAGCGGCCCCTGCTAAAGCTCCCCCCCGGAGCTCCACGACATGCGACGCGCATCGCTGGCACTGGCCGCGCTCGCGGCTGCGTGCGCCCCCTCACCACCGCCGCCACCCCAGGTCGCCCCGCCGCCCGCGCCCGAGCCGGGCGTGGAGGCGGCCGCGGCACCGGTCGTGTGGCGCTACCACCCGTCGAGCATGGCCTCCGTGTTCGGCACGCTGCGGCTCGACGACGGCCGGCGTCTGCTCGTCGGCGACCGGGGCGAGCGCTGGCTGACGGACGTGGTGCCCGCCGAGCCGAGCGACCCGGACAGCGCCGAGCTCCGCAGCGTGGCGCTCGAGTCCACGCCCTACCGCGCGCCGGAGGCGCTGAGCTCGGCCGCGCGGCTCGGGAGCGACCGCTGGCTGTTCGTGGGGCAGAGCGGCACCCTGTACACCGCCAAGACGCCGCTCGGACCCTTCGCGCAGGCGCTGCGCGCGCGCGAGCCGCTGCCGCGGGTGGTCGGCGCGGGTAGCGCGCTCGTGGCCCTCACCTCCGACGGCCGCGTGCTGCGCAACGAGGAGGGGCGCGCCTGGTCCGAGGCGCGCGTCGGCGCCCGGCTCTTCGACGTCGCGGCCGACGCCCGGGGCAACCTCCTCGGCCTGTCGATCCCGGAAGCGCTCTACCTGAGCCGCGACCGGGGGGTGAGCTGGACCCCGCTCGCGAACGCGCCGCACCTCGGCGCCGGTCAGCTGTTCGTGGCCACCGAGGGGGGCTTCGGGATCGCGGGCGTCGTCGACACGGTGCGCTACGACCCGGAGGCCGCGACCTTCACGCCCGGCGCCACCCAGCCGAGCGGCCCCGCGGAAGACAACGTGTCGTACCTGCCGCGACGCGGGCCGAGCACGGCCGCCATCGACGAGAAGCGCGCCGTCTTGACGGGCGAGCGCTACTACGAGATCCGCCGCGATGACGACGGCTCGTGGCGCCTGCTCGCCGGCCACGTGAGGGCGACGGTGGAGACGCTGCCGACCAGCGGCTTCGCCGACTGCTACGGCATGCGGCTCGGCGCGAGTGGCAAGCACGTGCTCGTCAGCTGCGCCAAGACCGACGAGAAGTCGGGCGAGCCGGTCGTCGAGCTCTGGCACAGCGGCGACGAGGGGCGCACCTTTCGCCACGCCGTCGACGTCCAGGCCCCCGACCCCGAGGCGCTCGGCCTGGCCCTCGCCCCGGACGGCTCGGCACTCGTCGGCAACGCGTGCGTACAGGGCGACGCGAGCTGCTCCGGGAGCCTGCTCCACGTGACGCCGGCCGGTCGCGTCACGGAGATCCGCACGGCCGACCTGATGCAGCCCCCGACCGGTGTCGCGTTCTCGGCCGACGGTCACGGCGCCTACTTCTTCGGGCGCCGCACCAAGGACAGCCGCTACGGCCTGTACGTGTCCGACGACGGCGGGCTCTCGTTCGAGTCGCGCCCGCTGCCCGCGCCGACCCCGAGCGACGACCCATCGGCGGTGTACTGGGACCTGGAGAGCGAGGTGCCGCGCGCGGTGTGCCCGGGCGAGGACGGCGAGCTCGGCGTGCTCCTGCAGGTCGATCCGCCCGTGTACGCGCTCGCCGACCGCGACGGGCAGGTCGGCAACGTGGTGCGCCTGCCGGACGAGACGCTCGCGGCCCATTGCCACGGCCGCTACGTGCTCGCCCTGACGGGCTCGAGCTCCGAGTACCCGGTGCAGCTCAAGGCCTGGGAGTCGCAGGACGGCGGCGCCACCTTCGTCGAGGCCCATTCGCCGCTCGGGCTCACCGTGGACGAGCTCGAGGAGCCGCTCGCCGTCCGCTGCAGCGCGGGGGCCTGCGTCGTCGCGGGGCGCGCGACGCGCGCCGGCTGGGGCGAGTCGGGCGAGAGCTACCCGCGCCTCGCACCGCCCGAGACCGAGGTGACCACCGAGCCGGCGGCGCGCAGCCCCATCAGCTGCACGCTCGACGACAAGGCGGGCTGGACGCTGCTCTCGGACGTGCAGCGCAACGCGAGCGGGGACGCCCTGCCGACCGCCGCGGACGCGATGCGTGGCGACAGCGCGTGGAGCGTGCTGCACTACTCGCGCCAGACGGGCGAGCTCACGGCGACCAGCATGGGCCAGGACGGCAAGCTCCTGCGCGAGCGCCTGTTCGCGCCGACCGCCGACCCGAAGTCGATGGCCTACGGCGTGTCCCCGCAGCTCGAGGGCTACGCCGCGGTGCGGGTGCGGCTCGGGCGCGCTCTGCCGGGCGAGCTCGGCAAGCCGACGGGGCGCGTCGAGCTCGCCTGGGTGAACTACATGGAAGGCAAGGTGGGGCGCGGGGCGCTCGACGCCACCGGCCTCGTCGACGTCGGCGACGTGCACCCGGACTACGACGGCTATGGCGCCACGGCGAACCCCCCCGCCACGCTCGAGCGGGCGCTGCTCAGCGTGTCACCGGGCGGCGTCTACTACCGGCCCAGCCACGCCTCGCCGAAGACCTACTTCGTCGACCTCGCCGGCAAGCACGGCGACCCCGTGAGCTACCCGGACTGGCCGGCGACGCCGTACGACACCGCGGGCGACGCCGTGTGGGTCGACGGCAAGCACGTCGCGGTGGCGAGGCTGGGGCAGGATCAGGCGACCGCGCTCGCGCCGCTCGACGGCAGCGGCGTGGCGCAGTTCTTCCGCACCGCGCCGGCACCCGACGGCGTGCTCACGACCGCGCGCTGGACCTACGAGGGCGGACGCGTGGGGCTCGCCGTGCACGTGAGCGACCCGAGCTACGAGCGGCCGTGGGCGTACTTCGCGCCGTTCAGGGGCGACGCCACCTTCGGTGCGCCCGTGGCGCTGCCGACCCAGGAGGAGCTCGGCGACGCGCCCCGCTTCTGCACCGCCGACGAGCGCAAGGCGACCCCGCGGCTCGTGGCCCCGTACGCGGCGGGCACCCGCCACCCGGTGGTCGTCGTGGGGACCGCGGGCGACCCGACCGAGTACCACCTGCTCACGGACGGCGCCGTCTTGCACGGCACGCCGACCGCCCCCTGCGTGGCCGCCTTCGATGCCCTGCAGCTCGGCAGCGAGCCCACGGTGGTGCGCCTCGTGCTCCGGGGCGACCTCGCCCAGGCATGGCTGTTCCGCCCCGTCACCGACGCGCCCGACGCCATCGAGTGGCGCCCGGCGAGCTGCCGCTACAACCCGAGCGTGCCCGTGCCGGCCGAGCTGTGGCGCGAGCCCGGGACCACGCGCACCCAGCGCTGAGGGGGCTCGGCTCCGCACTCGGCGTGTTCCGCCGGTACGCACGTTCTGCTGGTCGGCCGTCGCAGATTTGCCGGGGAGGCCCTTCGTCCGGTACAGTTTGTAGTCGCCAGGTGAGCCGCGCTGCGTTCGGAGCCGCGGGCCCACGAGGCAAGGGAGCACCGCGATGGTCACTCGATGGTTCGGCAAGTCGTGCCTCGCATTCGCGCTCTGCGCCGCGGCGCCGCTCGCCACGGGCTGCGTGGACAACAACGCGTCCGCGTTCGTGCGCCAGGTGCAGGCCATCAACACCGACGACTGCTCCTGGCCCTCGGACGTGTCGGCGATGAGGCTCGTGATGGGCCACGTCGATCCGCGCTTGCGCAGCGACTACATCGCGGCGCTCCTGGTCGGCAACCAGCTGGTGTCGCGCGGCGACCCGGATCTCCTGCGCCCGGAGACGGACCGCATCGTCTTCAGCGAGGTCGAGGTGCACGTCTTCGACCTCGCCGGCAACGAGCTCACGAGCTTCGTCGTGCCCGCGACCGGCTTCGCCGACCCGGGGACCGGCACCTCGCCCGGCTATGGAGTCGTGGCGGCCCCGATTCTCGACGCGGTGTCCCTCGCAGCGGGCGCCGGCCAGACGGTGGTGAGCGAGGTCACCGTCTTCGGCAAGACCCTAGGCAACATCGACATCGAAACGGCACCCTACCAGTTCCCGATCGCGATCGGCGATATCGGCTGCGTGCCGCCCGACAACATCGACGACCCGTACCAGTTGCCGTGCCTGCTCGGACAAGACGCGCCCTTCGACTGCCGCTGCACCGTCGTGGCCGGCGGCCTCTCCTGCCCCTGACGCGGCGGAGCCTGCCGCTCGCTCACGGCTCCTCGGGCTCGAGGGTCGCCGCCTCGGCGCTCGGGCCCGCGGCCAGCTGACCGAGGAGCACGAGCGGCGTGCCGATGAGCGTGAGGTCGAACTGCGCGGCGAGGTAGAGCGCGCTCTCCTTGGCGGGGCCGAAGCTCTGGCGGTAGCCGACCAACAGGCCCACCCAGGTGACCACGTAGTCGGCGTCGTAGTTGTAGCTGCGCGTGCCCCAGAACACGGACGCCGTGATGCCCGGCTCGGCGCCGAAGTAGCTCGCGGCGTTCTCTTCGGGCGTCGCGCCGAGGCGCGCGTACGCGCCGACCGAGGCCACGAGCGGGAGCATCTCGTGGACCGGCAGGTGCACCGAGAGGCCGCCGCCGGCGTCGAGCGTGTCGAAGGCGAGCGTGCCGAGCTCGAGGTAGGGACCGAGCCCGAAGTCCGTGGGGCCCTCGCGCAGCAGCATCACGTCGCCGCGCAGCCCGAGGTGGAACTCGGCATGGTCCCAGAAGCGCCCCTCGTCGCCGACGGCGGCGCCGCCGATCGTGACCGAGGCGTTGCCCTGCGGCGCCGCGCCGGCGCTCGGAGCGACCGCGACGCCGGCGACGAGCGCGGCGAGCCCCGATCCGACGCTGCGCCACGCGGCCGACATAGGTGGCGATGCTAAGCACAACCGAGCGGGCGCGCGCCAGCGCTTTGCGCCCCGTGCCGCGCGTGCCGGAACGACGCGCGCGCGAGCTGCGCGCCGGAGTCACAGATCGTGCCGTTCGTGCTAGCGTGCCCCGCATGGCGTCGGGTCGCACGGTGGAGCTGCGCGTAGCAGGCCAGAGCTGCCGCGTGGTGACCACCGCCGACGACGCCGAGCTCGGGCGGCTGACCGCGATGGTGGAGCAGAAGCTCGGCGCCGTCGTGGCACCGGGGCGGCCGCTCACGACGCAGGCCATGCTCCTCGTGGCGATCGCGCTCGCACACGACGCCGAGGCCGAGCGCACGCGGGCCGAGACCATCCGCGCGCGCGCGCGCGAGTGCATCGACGGGCTGCTCGGACGCATCGACGCGGTGCTCGGCGGCGCCGACGACGGCGCGACCCGACGCGGTGGCGACCGCGAGCTCGCGGCGCGGGGCGCGGCGCTCACGGCGCTCGCGGGTGGCGCCTCCGCCCCGGCGGCCGCCGCGCGTGCCCT
>JACRDA010000286.1 GCA_016212965.1 Myxococcales bacterium | reverse complement strand
GGCGAAGGAGTGCCCTTGCGCGAATGACCGCTTGCCCGCGCCGCAGTGCGAGTTGGGGTTGGGGCCCAGGCCGTGCCGCGCCGCGCCCGCCTCGCCTCGGGCGACCCGCGCCGCGCCCGCCTCGCCTCGGGCGACCCGCGCCGCGCCCGCCTCGCCTCGGGCGACCCGACCCGACCGTGCGCCGTGATACGCTCGCCGCTCCTTCTCGGAGCGACGCAGCGATGGTGGAGCGAGCGACGGGGGTGGGCGGCGTGAGGCGGTGGCTCGTCGCGGGCGTCGTGGGTGCGTTCGTCGCCCTCGCGCTGCCGGCGCTCGCGCGCGCCGACGGCGAAGACATCGGGCTCGCGTGGGGCGACTGCGTGGTCGCGCCCGCGCTCGACGCCGACCGCGATGGCGTCGACGACGCCTGCGAGCTCGCGGTCGCGGCGCGCTTCCAGCCCGAGTTCGTGTTCGGGCTCGAGGAGACGGCGCCCGCCCGCAACCCCTTCTGGGCGAGCCGCCCCGACGGCTACCACACGCTGCGCATCTTCTACGCGCTCTCGTACTACCGCGATGCCGGCGACCCGACGTTCGGTGGGCTGTCGAGCCACGACGGGGACAGCGAGTTCATCGTGCTCCGGGTGCGCAACACCTCGGGTCACGTGTGGCAGCTCGACGAGGCCTACTTCTCGGCGCACTACGAGACCGGGTGCGACGCGGGCGGGTGGTTTGCCTTTCACGAGCTCGAGTACGTCGCGTCCTATCGCGGCCAGCCGGTCGTCTACGCGGCCGAGGGCAAGCACGCGAACTACCGCAACCTCGCCGACTGCGACGCCGGGGGCTGCCTGCAGGACCACTGCAGCGACTTCTTTCGCGAGGACGTGGGCATCGGCCCGGCGCGCGACCTCGGCCTGCGGGGTCCGACCCAGGAGCTCGTCGACGAGGTCGTCGAGCTCGGGCGCAGCGAGTGGTACTGGACCGACGTCGTGTTCTGCGGCTGGACGCGCCTGACCGGCGACGCGCGCGAGGGCTGCGTGCCCGTCGCGAACAGCTACGCCCGGCAGCTCGACACCTTCGAGATGGCGTACGGGCCCGTGGGCTCGACCGGCGTCTGCGGCAGCTGCTCGGACGCGCTCGACTGCGCCGACGGCGGAGCGTGCATCCCGGTCGAAGGACAACCGGTGTGCACCCGCGACTGCAGCGCCGCCCCGTGCCCGACCGGCACCTCGTGCGTGCACCTCGGCAACGGCGACCTGCAGTGCGTGCCGGAGGTGGGCTGCGCGTGCGTGCTCGCGTGCGCCGGCAAGGCGTGCGGCGACGACGGCTGCGGTGGTACCTGCGGCAGTTGCGCCCCGGGCGAGGCGTGTACGCCCGCTGGGCAGTGCGCGCCCGCAGGTGCGGTCTGCACCGCCTGCCCGCTCGGCAACGAGTGCGCGCCCGGCCTCGCCTGCGGCGCCTCGGCCGCCGGGGCCGCGCGTTACTGCCTCGCGCCCTGCACGGCCGGCGCATGCGAGGCGGGCTTCGAGTGCCGCTCGGAGCCCGAGGGCGCCTTGTGCGCGCCGGCCCTGGTGAGCGGATGTCAGGGCGGCGACGTATGGTCCTTCGACGGCTGCGGCAGCCCGCTCGCCCTCGTGACCGCCTGCGTCGCCGGCTCCTGTCAGAACGGCGCCTGCGCCTGCAGCTGCGACGCCAAGGGCTGTGGCGAGGGCGACGGTTGCGGGGCGCCGTGCGACGGCGCGTGCGCCGACGTCGCGGCGGACGGCGGCTGCGCGTGCCGCCTGCCCGCCGCGCCGTCGCGGGACGTGCCCTGGCTCCTCGGCGTGGTCGCGGCCGCGCTGTGGGCACGGCGGCACGGCGGCACAGCGGCGTCCTCGTCGCGGTGCGCGCGCGCCGGTGGGCGCGCAGCCGGTCGAGCGAGGTCGAGCGAGGTCGAACGATGAGGCCGCCGGCCGGCGCGGACGGAGTCGCTCCTCGTCACCAACCCCCAAAGCCCGAGGCGAGGCGGGCGCGGCGCGGCACGGCCTGGGAGGGCCCCGATGTCGAGCGCGAGGACGCGGGCGAAGGAGTGCCCTTGCGCGAATGACCGCTTGCCCGCGCCGCAGTGCGAGTTGGGGTTGGGGCCCAGGCCGTGCCGCGCCGCGCCCGCCTCGCCTCGGGCGACCCGACCTCAGGGCGTGGTCTGCACGGTGAAGGTGCGCTCGGCGAGCGTCGCCGACTGCGGGATGACGTCGAGGTACACGATGACGAGGGCGTAGGAGCCCATGTAGCACGCGATGGCGCGCGCTCCGACGTAGGCCGAGCTCGAGCAGAGCTTCTGGCCTCCGAGCCACACGCTCCACGTCGGTGATTGCCAGTTCCCGATGTAAAACGCCGGGTAGTGGCGCGGATGGGCGTTGGTCGGGGCGAAGGTGACGCTGCTCGGGCTGCCGACGACGTCGAGGCCGTAGGTTCCGTCGTGGTAGCGGACGCCGAGATCCGTCACCCCGCTCAGGTTCGTGACCGCTTGCCCCCGCACGTCGGCGACGCGCGCCGCCACGTTGCTCGTGTCGCTCGACGGCCAGAAGTCGAGCTCGACGTTGCGCACGACCGACTGGCCCCCCGGGATGGTGACGGGCCCGCCCGCCCAGTAGCGGTCGTACGGCGTGTCCTGGCCGACGATCCCCGCTTGGTCCGTGATGGCGACCAGGGTCGGCGTGGTCGACGGCGCGTCCGTGCGCTCGAACACCACGGCAGCGCCCGCGCCCGCCGTCCCGACGGTCCAGGCGTGGCTCGAGTTGACCGCGACGTAGCCGTGCTCGAGGTCGTCGAGCGCGATGGGCGCCGCGCCGGTGTTCTCGAACAGGCTCGAGGTGGCGACCCGTCCCGACGGGTAGACGGTGTACTCGACCGTCGTGCGCAGGTTCGGCAGGGCGTAGTCCACGACCGTGTGCAGCACCATGCGCCCTTCCCATTGCTCGTAGAGCGAGGCGTTCACCACGGTGCCGCCCTCGATGTCGAGCCAGTTCGCGCCCTGCTGGAGGTAGCCCGCGTTGAAGACGACCGCGGTCGGTTGATTGGCGAGGTCCGGGCCGAGATCCGCGGCCGGCTGCGAGCCGAGGTCGTACCAGGCGGTCAGCTGCCAGTTCTCGTTGAGGTCGAAGTCGAGCTTGAAGAGCGGATCGGCGTGCGCCGACACGAAACCGAAGCCCACCGAGCCGTCGATCTGGAGGGGCGGGGCCGGCGGCACGACGCCACCCTGCCCACCCTGCCCGCCGCCGGCGCCGCCGCCGCCGCCCTGTCCGCCGACGCCGCTGCCGCCCTGCCCGCCGCCGGCACCGCTGCCGCCCTGTCCACCGACGGCGCCGGCGCCGCCCT
>JACRDA010000013.1 GCA_016212965.1 Myxococcales bacterium | reverse complement strand
GCTTCCCCCGGGGCTAGCCCTCGAGCGCGGCGCGGACGAGCGCGACGGCCTCGTCGATGCGGTGCTGGACGAGCTCGGCGGGCAGGCGCAGGACGCGGTACCCGGCGCGCGCGAGGTTGCGGTCACGGCGTGCGTCGGCGCGTCCGCGCTCGGCGTGGTAGGCGCCATCGACCTCGACGACGAGCCTCTGGCGCGGGGCACAGAAGTCCGCGATGTAGCCGGCGATGGGCACCTGGCGGCGGAAGGCGGCGCCCAAGCGGCTGCCGCGCAGGGCCTGCCAGAGGATGGCCTCGGTCGTCGTGGGTGCGGCGCGCATGGCGCGAGCGCGGTGAGCGAGAAGGAGCTTGCGAGCCGAGTCATGCATGGGAGCCTCCGTGGCCCTGCCCTGCTGGTGGGCGGGCTTCGGCCCTCCTGGCGCAGGATCTGTGACGCGCCCCCTTGGGGTCTCGTTCGCGAGGCCTGACGGTCGGCGTCGGGGCCGGCGTGCCCATGGTGTACGCGCTCTACCAGCCGCGCCTGCTCGCCGGCACGCTCACGCGCGACGACATCGACGACGGCGCGCGCCACGGCACGGTGGGCATGCGCAACGCGCTCGGCCTGCACATGCTGCTCGACATGTTCAGCCTCGAAGTCGGCCACCAGTTCATGTCCGCCGGCGGCGGGCTCGAGCACGACGTGCACGTGCTCATCGGCACGAATCCGGCCGCCGCGGTGTTCCTCTTCGGCAAGATGCTCGACGGGCTCCGGCTGTAGAGCTCGCGGCGGCGGCGAGCCCGTGCCGCCCCCCCTACAGCACGACGCCGAGCTCGGTGCCGTCACTCCGCCGCAGCACCTCGGCCTTCGACGCGACGAGCGCGACGGCGCGCGCCGCGTAGAACTTCGCGGTCTCGACCTTGCCCGCGTAGAAGCGAGCGTCGTCGTCGCTCTGGCACAGCGCGGCGAGCGCGGCCGCGTCGTCGAGCTTCACGCCCTTCTGCGCCGCGAGGGCCTCGAGGCGTGGCCAGGCGATCGTGGCCTGCTCGAGCAGGAGCCAGCCGACCGTGACGGTCCCGAAGAGCTCGAGCAAGGGCGAGGCGTTCAGCATGAGGAGCGCGGGCTTCTCGGTGGCGACCTTGGCGTAGTGCATCGTCGTCGCCACGAGGGCGTCGCGCGCCTTGCCGAGCTCGGCCATCGCCGGGCCGAGCACCGGGTGCTTGTCGTGCTAGCTCACGAGCGCGCTCTCGAGGCCGACGAGGTTATTGAAGTCCGCGCCACCCCGCGCCGGCACCTTGCGCGCCACGAGGTCCATCGCCTGGATGCCGTTCGTACCCTCGTAGATCGAGGCGATCTTCGTGTCGCGCGCGAGCTGCTCGACGCCGTACTCGCGCAGGTAGCCGTAGCCGCCGAGCGTCTGGATCGAGAGCGTGATGGCCTCGTAGCCCCGGTCGGTGGAGAACGCCTTGGCGATGGGCGTGAGGAGCTCGAGCAGACCCTGGTAACGCTCCTTGTCCTTCGGGTCCTCGGCCGTCTCGGCGAGGTCGAAGTACAGGGCCGCGCGGTACAGCAGGGCGCGCGTGCCCTCGGCGATCGCCTTCTGCCAGAGGAGCATGAGCTTCACGTCGGGGTGCTCGAGGATGTTCACTTCGCGCCCGGTCGCCGGGTGCTTGCCTTGCTTGCGATCGCGCGCGTAGGCGAGGGCGAGCTGGTAGGCCGCGTTCGAGAGGGCGGCGCCCTGCAGGCCGACGGAGATGCGCGCCTCGTTCATCATCTGGAACATGGCGCGCATGCCCTTGCCCTCCTCGCCGAGGAGCCAGCCGTGGCACGCGCCGTCGGCGCCGAAGACGAGCGTGCAGGTGGGCGAGCCGTGGATGCCCATCTTGTGCTCGATGCCGCTGCAGGTGACGTCGTTGGGCACGCCGACCGAGCCGTCGGCGTTCACGCGGCGCTTGGGGACGAGGAAGAGCGAGAGCCCGCGCGTGCCCTCGGGCGCTCCCTCGACGCGGGCGAGCACGGCGTGGCAGATGTTCTCGGTCATGTCGTGGTCGCCGAAGGTGATGAAGATCTTCTCGCCCTCGATGAGGTAGTGGTCGCCGTCCTTGCGCGCGCGCGTGCGGCAGGCGCCCACGTCGGAGCCGGCGCCGGCCTCGGTGAGGCACATCGTGCCCGACCACGTGCCCTCGTACATCTTGCGCAGGTAGATCGCCTTCAGCTCCTCGGTGCCGAAGACCTCGACGAGGTGCGCGGCGCCGGTGCCGAGCAGCATCTTGAGACAGAAGGCGAGGCAGCCGCCGAAGAAGAAGTCGTTGCAGGCGAGGCCGAGCGAGTAGGGCATGCCCTGGCCGCCCCACTCCGGGGTGTGGACGAAGCCGAGCCAGCCGTTCTCGCGGTAGAGCTTGTAGGCCTCGTGGTAGGGCTTCGGCACGGTGACCTTGCCGGTCGCCTTGTCGAAGGAGCAGCCCTCGGCGTCGGCCACGGCGTTCATGGGCGCGAGCTGGGTGCGCGCGAACTTGAAGGCCTCGTCGAGGATCGCCTCGACCGTGGGGCGGTCGAGATCCTTGTACCGGCTCGTCTGGAACAGCTTCTCGAAGCCGGCGTGGTCGAAGAGGGCGAAGCGGACGTCGCGGGTGTCGGCGATGAGGTCAACCATGGGCCGAGCATGGGCGATTCTTGGCGCGGTGGCTACGGCCGGGTTGCGGTCCGCCGGCCGCTCGCGCGCGCCGTCCGCGGGCCCGTGAAGTCGAGCTCGGTCCGGCTGGCCAGCGGGTATAACTCGAGTCATACTCGAGGCGTGAAGACCGCCATCTCCATCCCGGACGAGACGTTCCGACGCGCCGAGCGCCATGCGAAGAGGCTCGGCATCTCGCGCAGTGAGCTCTTCACTCGCGCCGTGGAGCGGCTGCTCAGCGAGGAGCAGGCGCGAGACGTGCGGGCCTCTTACGATCGTGCCTTCGGCGTGGACGACGGGAGCGACACGACGGCGGAGTTTCGCCGGCAGGCAGCACGCCAGACCCTGTGCGAGGTGGAGTGGTGATGAAGCGGGGTGAGATCTGGTGGGCCGATCTCGGCGAGCCCCGCGGCTCCTCTCCGGCCCTCCGACGGCCGGTGCTCGTGGTGCAGGACGATCTGCTGAACGAGTCGGCGCTGCAGACGGTCATGGTCGCGCCGCTGACCTCCAACCTGAAACGAGGTCAGGCGGTCGGCAACGTGACCCTGCCCGCCAGCGCGACGGGCCTCGATCGCGCGTCGGTCGTGCTCGTGTGCCAGGTGCTGGCCCTCGACCGCTGCTTCTTCGACGAGCTCGTGTGCGCGCTCGCCAACTCGTCGCGGCGCAAGGTCGAAGCCGGGCTCCGGCTCGCGCTCGGGCTGGACTGACGCGCCGCGAGCCGTCAGCCGACCCGCCGGAAATCCATCCCGGCCGCGCGCGCCGCCGCCCCGTCCGCGTCGTCGCGATCGCCGAGGACGAGGCAGCGACCGGCCGGCACGCCGAGCCGCTCGGCCGCGCGGAGGTAGCCGTCGGGGTCGGGCTTCAGGCGCTCGGGACCGCCCGGCTCCCCGGCCGCGACGACGGCGTCGAAGAGCGCCTCCGCGCCGAGCGCGGCGAGCTTCTTCCGTGCCGGGTAGTCGCTCACGAGCGCGGTCCGGCCGCCCGCGGTGCGGAAGGCAGCGATCGCCGCGAGCAGCGGGCGGCGGCGAAACCAGCGCACGTATTTCCCGGGGCGCGCGTGCATCCACGCGTCGATCACTGACTCGACCCGCGCGAGGTCGCGCCCGAGCGCCGCGGCCGTGCGCTCGAGCTGCGCGCGAAACGGGTCGCGTGCGCCCTCGTCGCGCACGGCCTCGTGCTCCTTTCGGAAGCGCCGCACGACCGCAACGGCGCCCCAGCCCGTCAGCGCCAGCTCGGCGGCCATCGCGAGCTTGACCGGTAGCGGGTGGTACAGCGTGCCGTCGAGATCGACGAGCCAGGCGTCGTGGGTGCGGGGGCCGGTGGCGGTCATGGAGGGCTCGATTTCGGCCGGAAAAGTCCTTTACGTCGGCGGGCGAGAGGAGTATCGCACACTGTAAGTTTTCCTGCGCGCCCATCCGTGCAGGCACTACCCCCAAAGAGGTTCCCATGCGCAAGCCCCTCGGCGTGCTGTCGGCGCTGTCCGCGCTGCTCGCCAGCGTCTCTTTCCTCTACTGCGGTCGCGGCGTCACGGGGGACGACGCCCTGGCCGGAAGCTGTGGCGACGGGGTGCGCGACGGCGACGAGGCGTGCGACGGCGACGATCTCGGGGGGCTCACCTGCGCCGACTTCGGCGCGCCCGGCGCGGCGGGGCTCGCGTGCAGCGCGTGCGTCGTCGATGCGTCGGGCTGTGCGACCTGCGGCAACGGCACCCTCGAGGGCGGCGAGGCCTGCGACGACGGCAATGTCGCCGACGGCGACGGCTGCGAGAGCGACTGCACGCGGCCCTCGACCGCGACCGTGGTGGTGTGTCAGGACCTCGCCCCGCTGCCGAGCGGCGCCTGCGCGGTCACGGCGGGCGACGGCGGCCGGCTCATCGTCGGCACGGTGCTCGCGCCGAACACCATCTACCGCGGCGGGCAGGTGGTGGTCGACACCTCGGGGCGCATCACGTTCGTCGGCTGCAAGGCGGACTGCGACGCCGACCCGGCGTGCGCGGCCTTGGCCGCGAGCGCGACCGCGATCACCTGCCCCGCGGGGGTCGTGTCGCCCGGGCTCATCAACACCCACGACCACATCACCTTCACGCAGAACGACCCCTACACCGACACGGGCGAGCGCTACGAGCACCGGCACGAGTGGCGCAAGCACCAGAACGGCCACGCCGCGATCCCGACGAGCGCGGTCGGTGGACCGAACGCCGATCAGCTGGTGAGCTGGGGCGAGCTGCGCTTCCTCTTCGGCGGCGCGACCTCGACGGTCGGCTCGGGTGGCCAGGCGGGCCTCTTGCGCAACCTCGACCGGGCGAGCCTCGAGGAGGGCCTCGGCAAGCCGGAGGTGAACTTCGACACCTTCCCGCTCGACGACAACGACGGCCTGCCCGTCACGCCCGGCAGCTGCGCCTCCGACTATCCGACCGCCGTGACCCCAGGCGCGATCGCCGCGGACGACGCCTACCTGCCGCACGTCGCCGAGGGCATCGACGCGCGCGCGCGGCACGAGTTCGAGTGCCTGAGCTCGCAAACGCCGGCTCACGACATCGTCCTCGACAAGACGGCGCTCATCCACGGCGTCGGCCTCACCGCGCCGGAGCTCGCCGAGATGGCCGAGAAGGGCACGGCGCTCATCTGGTCGCCGCGCTCGAACGTCACCCTCTACGGCAACACCGCGGCCGTGACGGCGGCGGCGCGCCTCGGCGTGCTCATCGCGCTCGGCACCGACTGGATCGCGACGGGCTCCATGAACGTCCTGCGCGAGCTGCGCTGCGCCGACGAGCTCAACCAGGCGCACTTCGGCTCCTACTTCAGCGACCAGGACCTCTGGAAGATGGTGACCGAGAACGCCGCGCGGGTGACCGCGGGCGAGGACACCATCGGGGTGCTCGCGGCCGGGCGCGTGGCGGACATCGCGATCTTCGACGGCGCCGTCCACCCCGACTACCGCGCCATCCTCGACGCCGACCCCGAGGACGTCCTCGTCGTGATGCGCGCCGGCAAGGTGCTCTACGGCGAGGCGGCGGTCGTGGCGGGCGTGCCCGGCTCGGGCACGTGCGACGTGGTCGACGTGTGCGGCCGCGAGAAGCGCCTGTGCCTCGAGGGCGAGCTCGGCATGGGCTACGCGACGCTGCGCGGCGTCGCCGGCGGTGTGTACGACGTCTTCTTCTGCGACGGCGCCCCGCCGGGCGAGCCGAGCTGCGTGCCCACGCGGCCGGCCTCGGTCGCCGGCTCGACCGTCTACGACGGCACCCTGTCGGCCGACGACGGCGACGGCGACGGCATCCCGAACGCCTCCGACGCCTGCCCGACGATCTTCGACCCGGTGCGTCCGATGGACGGCGGCGCGCAGGCCGACTTCGACGCGGACGGCGAGGGCGATGCCTGCGACCCCTGCCCGCTCGACGCCGACACGACCGTGTGCTCGACCTTCGACCCGGACGATCTCGACGGCGACGGCGCCCCGAACGCGACCGACAACTGCCCGGGCCTGCCCAACGCCGACCAGCTCGACACGGACGGCGACGACAAGGGCGATGCCTGCGACCCGTGTCCGACGGAGCCGAACCCGGGCGTGCAGGCGTGCCCGGGAAGCGCGAGCACGGGCCTGGTCCTCAACGAGGTCGACTACGACCAGGTCGGCACGGACAGCGGCGAGTACGTCGAGATCTACAACGCCGGCTCGACCCCGATCCCGCTCGCGGGCATCCACCTCGTCGCCGTGAACGGCGCCAACGGCGAGAGCTACAGCGACGTCGATCTCGGCCCGGCCGGCACGCTCCAGCCCGGCGAGTACCTCGTGGTCGGCGCGACCTCGGTCGTCTCGGCCTTGCCGCCGAGCGTGCGCACCGTCGACCTCGGGAGCGCCGGCAACCTCGTGCAGAACGGCTCGCCGGACGGCCTTGCGCTCGTCGACGTCACGGGCCAGGCCCTGCTCGACACGCTCTCGTACGGCGGCGCGCTGACCGCGGTCACGCTGACGGGCCTGCCCGGCACGCACAGCCTGGTCGAGGGCACCGTGCTCCCGGGCACCGTCTCGGACAGCAACACCGTCGCGCGCTCGATCGGCCGCTCGCCGAACGGCTCGGACACGGGCGACGCCGCGACCGACTGGCACGTCTGCGCGACCCCGACGCCCGGCGCCGCGAACGTGCCCTAGGTCGGCGCGCGGGCGCAGGCGCGGTCTCACTTCTGCGCCAGCTCCGCCACGAGCTCCTGCCACGACAGAGCCTGCACGCCCGGCGCGACGGCCCGCGAAGGGACCGGCGCGCGCGGCGCCTCGTGGACGAGGAGCATCTCCACCTCGCCGCGCGTTCCCGGCTGCTTGCGCCACGCCGTCCCGAGGCGGCGCATGGGCTCGGCCATCGACGGCGTCACCGTGCGCGAGGCCTTCGCCTCGACGAGGCGCAAGCCTCCGCCCGGTCGCGGCACGACGAAGTCGACCTCGAGCCCCTGCTGGTCCCGGAAGTAGTAGAGCTCGCGCCGGCGCCCCGCGTGGACCTGAGCCTTGACGATCTCGGCCGCGACGAAGCCCTCGAACAAAGCGCCGAGGAAGGGCGAACGCCGGAGCTCCGCGTCGCTCCGGATGCCGAGCAGGTGGCAGCAGAGTCCGGAGTCGGCGACGTAGATCTTCGGGGCCTTGATGATGCGCTTGCCGAGGTTCTCGAAGTAGGGCGGCACGACGAGCACCTGCAGCGTGGCCTCGAGGATGTCGAGCCACCGCCCGATGCCTGGCACGCTCATGCCCAGAGGCGCCGCGAGGTCCGACTTGTTGAGCACCTGCCCGTGCCGCGCCGCCACGAGCCCCACGAAGCGCCGGAAGGTCGGCAGATCGTGCACGGCGCCGAGCGCGCGCACGTCACGCTCGAGGTAGGTCTGGACGTAGGAGCCGAACCACAGCGACGCATCCCGGGGGCGCGCCAGCACCTCGGGGTAGCCGCCCCGCGCGAGGCTGACCTTCGGAGTCTCTCGTGCCGACATGGGCCACAGCTGCAGCACCGCCGCACGGCCAGCCATGGACTCGGCGACGTTGCGCATGAGGCCGGCCTCCTGTGACCCGGTGAGGAACCAGCGCCCCGTCCGGCGCGGCGCACGGTCGATGCGACTCCGCACGTGCGCGAACACTTCCGGCACGTTCTGGATCTCGTCGAGGATGGCGGGCAGCTCGAGGTCGTCGAGGAAACCCTGAGGATCGCTGCGGAAGCGCGCGACGACGTCGGGGTCCTCGAAGAGCTGGTAGCTCGCCCGCGGAAAGAGGTGGCGCAAGAGGCAGGTCTTGCCCGCCCGCCTGGGACCCGTCAGGACGACCGCGGGAAATGCCCTCGCGGCGGCGCGGACGCGCGCCTCGAGGAGCCGGGGGAGGTAGCGCATGATGTGTGCATTTTTAACTACCAGTTAAAAATGCTCAATGCAACGAGGCGCGCATCGCAGCACCCGCCCACGCTTCGGACTCGTGTTTCGCCCTTCCGGGCGCAACACTCGTGGCTTCGGGCTACTGGCTCATCATCGATCGCATGTTCCGCCGACGAACCGGTAGGTCCCAGTCTGCAGACCCGGGAGTCAACCGCCAAGGCGCCAAGAGCGCCAAGGATAAGGGGTTCCGGTTGACCCGGGAAACGCCGGCGTAGCGCTCTCTTGCGCGCCTTGCGCGCCCCCTGCTCATCTTGGCGCTCTTGGCGCCTTGGCGGTTGTCCTCTGCGTGCGCCAGCCGAGTTACCAGCCGGACGAACCCGGGCTCGCCCGGCCCCCTCCTTGCCGGTCGGCCCCTGGGTCGGCCGGGGTGGCCGACTTCGCCGGCAACAACGATGTGACTGATCTTGAGGCTACGGGCTTCAGGCTACAGTGGGGCGCGGCATGAGCCGGGATCACCGGAAAATACGATGAGCTCGTGCGTGCACTCGAGGGACTGATTCGCTCCCTCGAGTCTCGTGCCTGAAGTCTGAGGCCTGATCCCTGTAGCCGCGAGACGTTCGCCCGAAAGGGCGCAAGTCGAGTCAGCCCGCGCGCGCGGCGGCGACGATGCGCGCCGCGCGGCGCGCGACCACGTCCCGCGAGGCGGCGAAGCTCGGGCTCGACCGGAGGTCCGCGAGCAGCGGGCAGCGGTCCACCCAGGCGAGGTCGATGAGCCCGGCGTCGACCGCGCGCCCGAGCGCCGCCAGGGCCACCTCGGGGCGACCGACGTAGGCCGTGACCTCCGCCTCGAGCTGGCAGAAGAAGGCGCGGCGCCGCGCGCTGCCCTCGCCGTCCTTCGGCACGAGCAGCGCCGCGACCTCGGGCGAGATGCTGCCCGCAGCCACGATGCGCAAGAGCGTGAGGGGCACGACGAGCGCGAAGTCGGCGCGCAGCTCGAGCTCGCGCGCGAGCACCTCGGCGCGCGCGGCGTCGCGGCGCCACATGAGCAGGCGCGCGCGGATCACCCACACCGAGAACTCGCTCTCGGTCGCGAGCATGCGCTCGACGAGCGCGTCCGAGCGCGCGAAGTCGCCGTCGAGCGCCGTGGCGCGCGCGAGCGCGCTCGCCGCGAGCGGCACCTCGGGGTCGAGCTCGAGCGCGCGCAGCAGCAGCTCGGTGCCCTCGCGCGTCTCGCCCGCCTCGACGAGCACGCGCCCGAGCGCCGCGAGCGCCTCGGCGAGCCGTGGGCCGCGCACGATGGCGCGGCCGAGCTCGCGCGCCGCGAGCTCGTGGTCGCCGACCTGGAGCGCCACCGAGCCGAGCGCGAGGTGGGGCTCCGGCAGCGCGGCCGCCGCGGCCCCGGCCTGCGCGGCGATCTCGCGGGCGCGCGCCTCGCCTGCGCCGGTGCCGGAGAGGTGGCGC